>NZ_JBIMPP010000030.1:0-90821 GCF_043906805.1 Actinomadura sp. SCN-SB
GAAGGAGGGGCGGTATGAGCTTCCGGTACGGGCTTCGGACGTTCGGGCTGGAGCTGGTGATGATCGCGGTGGCCGTCGCCTTCCTGTTCCCGGTGTACGCGCTGGTCACGCTGTCGTTCAAGAACCCTCGGCAGGTGGCCGAGTCGCCGCTGGCGCCGCCGACCAGCCCCGTGCTGGAGAACTACTCGCGGGCCTGGACACGCGCCGAGCTGGGCCCGGCGCTCTTCAACAGCACCGTGGTCACCGTGGCGAGCCTGATCGCGCTGATCGCCATCGGGTCGTTCGCGGCCTACTTCCTGGCCCGCCGCGCGACCCGGCTGGGGTACGGGCTGTACGTGCTGTTCCTGCTGGGCATCGTGCTGCCGTTCCAGCTCGGGATGATCCCGCTGTTCAAGATGGTGGACGCGGCGGGGCTGCTCGGCACCTTCCAGGGAATGATCATCTTCTATACCGGGATCCAGCTACCCTTCACGATCTTCCTGTACACGGGGTTCATCCGGGCGCTGCCCTCCGACTACGCCAACGCCGCGCTGATCGACGGCGCCGGGCACTTCCAGGCGTTCACCCGGGTGGTGTTCCCGCTGCTGCGGCCCATCACCGGCACCGTGCTGATCCTCAACGCGGTGTTCGTCTGGAACGACTTCTTCACGCCGCTGCTGTACCTGGGCGGCTCGACGCGGGAGACGGTGCCGGTGCGGGTGTACGCCTTCGTCGGCCAGTACGTGTCCGACAACGGGCTGGTCTTCGCCGGCCTGGTCCTGGCCGCCCTGCCGATCCTGGTGGTGTTCCTGCTGCTCCAGCGGTACGTCATCAAGGGCTTCGCCAGCGGGCTGAAGGGATGATCCCGCCGCGGCTGCGGGAGGTGCTGGAGACGCCGCCCCGCGCGTACTCGCCCGCGCCGATCTGGTGGTGGAGCGGCGAGCGGCTGGACCGCCGCCGCCTGCGGGACCAGCTCGAACGGTTCGCCGACGGCGGCGTCCACAACCTGGTGATCATGAACCTGGCCCCGTCCGGCCCCATGTTCGGGTCGGACGCCGACGAGCCCGCCTTCTTCTCCGACGCCTGGTGGGAGCTGCTGGACGGGGTGTGCGAGGACGCCGCCGGGCTCGGCGTGTCCCTGTGGTTCTACGACCAGCTCGGCTTCTCCGGCGCCGACCTCCAGGCCAGGCTCGTCCGGGACGTTCCGGAGTTCGCCGGGCGCTGGCTGGAGCGGGACGGCTCGACCGTCACGCGCGGCTTCGACTACCTGTCGGCGGAGGCGTGCGCGGCCCTGCTCGACCGCGTCCACGGCGAGTTCGAGCGGCGGCTGGGGCACCGGCTCGGCACCGTGATCGTCGGTTCCTTCCAGGACGAGCTGCCCGCGCTCCCGACCTGGACCGAGGGGTTCGCCGAGGAGTTCGCGCGGCGCCGCGGCTACGACCTGGTCCCCCACCTGGCGTCGCTGTGGAAGGACGACGAGGCGCGGGCGGTCCGCCGCGACTACCACCTGACCCGGGCCGAGCTGGCGGAGGAGGCGTTCTTCCGCCCGCTGGCCGAGTGGCACGCGCGGCACGGGCTGCTGCACGGCTGCGACCAGCAGGATCCGGCGCGCGCCGGGCGTCCGGTGGACGGGGTGCGGCTGTACGCCGACTACGCGCGGACGCACCGCTGGTTCGGCGCGCCCGGCTCGGACCACCATGGCGACGCGAAGATCCACTCGTCCCTGGCCCACCTCTACGGCAGGGACCGCGTCTGGATCGAGGCGTTCCACTCCAGCGGGTGGGGAGGGACGCTGGAGGAGACCTTCGACTGGCTGTTGCCGTGGCTGCGCGCAGGGGCCACCCTCTACAACCCGCACGCGGTCTACTACTCGACCAAGGCGGGCTGGTGGGAGTGGGCGCCACCGTCAACGGACTGGCGGCAGCCGTACTGGGCGCATCACCGCGTCTTCGCCGAAGCGGTCACCCGGCTGTGCGCGGCCCTGTCCCTGGGCCGCCACGTGTGCGACGTGGCCGTGCTGTTCCCGACCGCGACCGCGCAGGCCGGTACCCGGCTCGACGGTGTGGACGGGGCCGCCGCCCTGGCGCAGGAGACCTACCGGGCGCTGGTGGGCGACATGGCCTGGTTCGCCATGGTGCCCGGCGTCCTCGACCGGCTCGGGGTGGACGCCGACATCCTCGACGACGACTCCGTTCGGCGGGCCGTGGTGGCGGAGGGACGGCTGACCGTCGCGGACGAGTCGTACGGCACCGTCCTGCTGCCGGCCTGCACCGTCCTCGAAGGGGAGACGGCCCGGCGGCTGATCTCCCTGGCCGAGCGGGGCGGCCGGGTCATCGCGGTCGGCCCGTGCCCGCTCCACGGCGTCGGCGACCCGGAGGCGGGCGAGGCCGTGGCGAGGCTCGCGGAACTGGTGGAATCCGTCCCGGACGTGGACTCCCTCGGCCCTCTGCTGCGAGCCTCGCGCCGGGTGGAGGCGCCCGTGCCCGCGCTGGTCCGCGAGGTGGACGGCGCGACGGTGGTGTTCCTGAGCGCGGCCGAGTCCATGGCCAGCCGCGTGTCGGTCGGCCGCCCGGACGAGCGCGGCGCCGACCTGGGCTGGCTGGATGTGACCTACGACTTCGACCCGGACCGCTACCACCGCGACATGCGGGTCCGCGTCCACGGCGTCACGGGCCCGGCCTTGCTGGCGAGCCCCTTCGGCGGGCCGCCGCGCCCACTGCCGACGACCCCTGGACCGTCCTCGGCCGAGGTGGTCGTCCCGTTCGACGACGGTCCCGCCGCGCTCCTGATCTTCCCGGGCGGAGGGTCCGCGGAGCCGGAAGCGCTCCCGTCCCCGCCCCGGACGGCCCAGCTCGACCTGGGCTCCACCTGGGACATGGAGCTGGTCCCGACCCTCGACAACACCTGGGGCGACTTCGCCCGGCCGCTGGGCGCCATGCCGGTCCTGAAACGCTGGCAAGTCGAGCACAGGGCAGGGGACGGCCCGTGGCGGCCCGCTCTGGCGACCTTCGGGCCGCATGGGGTCTGGCGCCGGGACGACGATCCGCGGTGGCGGTCTGTGGTGTACTCCGACAGCCGGGGCATCCACAAGGACCCGGTTCACCGCGCCACGCTCGGTCCCAAGGGCCACGTGCCCGAGGAGTTCCTGGATTTCGGCGAGGTCGGGGCCGGGCGGCGCGTCGTCCTCCGCACGAGGACGACCGTGCCCGCGCGGGGCGGTTTCCTGGTCGTCGGTGCCGCCGCCGCGAAGGAGATCCTCGTCGACGGAGATCCCGTGCCTGTCGACGACCACGGCTATCTGGCCGTGACCAGGGCGGTCCTCCCCGCGGGTGAGCACGTCCTGGAGGTGCGGCTGGTGCCGGACGCCGACGTGCGGCTGCGCGGCCATCTGTCGGTCGTGACCGACCCCGCCCGGTGCCTTCGTCCCGAATGGATCACCGTTGGGGGCGGCCCCCGGCCCGGCGCGCGGGTGGCCTTCACCACCGAGCTGCGCGGCCCCGGTCCGCTCCAGGTGACCTCGGCGGCGCCGTGCCGGATCCTGGTGGACGGGGTGGAGATCGGCCGTCAGGGCGGTTTCGACCCCTACGCCGAGAAGGAGGCTCCCCGCGTCGGCCGCTACGAGGTGTCAGGGAGCCGGCTCACCGTCGTCCTCACCGAGAACGCGACCCCGCCCGCGGTCCTGGTGGACGGCGCGGCGGTCTCCGACGTCACCTGGCGGGCGGCCCGCGACGACGTCCCGGTGCCGGTCGTTCCGCGACGGGCGCAGCACGGCGACCCGGCGGCCCTGCACCTCCACCGGCGCCCGCACCCCTTGCCCGGCGCGCGCCGGCTGGAGGGCGACGATGGCGAAGGCGTCGTTCTCCCCGTGCCTTTCGCCGTTCCCGACGCCCGGCCCCGCACGGAATCGTTCCGCTTCTCCGTGCCGCCCGGCGCGACGCGGATGCGGTTCACCGCGCGCGGCGAGGTCACGGGCGTCTACCTGGACGGCCTCCCCCTCGGCACCACCGGCCCCGACATCGAGCTTCCCGGCGGCCACCGGTCGGCACGACGGACCGCGGAGCTGCACGTCAGGACCCGTCCCGAGGATCAGGCGGGCGCGGCGCTGGCGGGTCCGGTCGAGTTCACCATCGGGCCGGGGACGATCGGACTCGGCGACTGGGAGGAGCAGGGCCTCGCCGGTTACAGCGGCGGCGTCCGCTACAAGCGCGCCCTGGACCTGGCGGAGACCCCGGCGAGGGCCGAGCTCGACCTGGGCCGGGTCCGCGGCACCGCCGAGGTGACGGTGAACGGGAACCCGGCGGGCGTCCGGATCTGCTCGCCCTATGTCGTCGACCTGGGCACGTCGCTCCGCGCGGGCCGGAACGAGATCGAGATCGTCGTCTACGGCACCCTCGCGCCCTACCTGGACGAGACCAGCCCGACCCCTTTCGTCTTCGCGGGCCAGCGGACCACCGGGCTGCTCGGCCCGGTGACCCTCAGGATCCCCGAGGCCAAGCCTCTGATCAGCTGATATAGCCCCAGATCTTGCTGATGTCGCGCAGGGGCTCGGGAACGTCCTCGTCCTTGGGAAGGGGACGCGCCTTCTGGACCCGGCCCGACTTGATGTTGGTGCTCCAGTCGCCGAACACCGGCTTGAGCGGGCCGTGGTCCTTGCCGCCGTAGTCGAGCATCTCCGGCTCCCAGGGGACGTCGAGAAACTCGCACAGCCGGCGGGTCTCCTTCTCCGGCTCGGCGGTCAGGTCCTCGTACCGGATCGTGAGCCCGTCCAGGGCGCGGCGCGCCTCTTCCACACCGGAGGTGTAGTCGAGGACCTCCTGGACCACCTCGTCGTACCGGGCGCCGTCCCGCCTGGCCATGACCGACTCCACGACGGCGGCGGGGTGGCGCAGCAGGAACACGAACCGCGCCCGCGGCCAGGCCGACGCGATCCGGTGCCAGATCAGCGCGTTGGCCGGGGTCTTGTCCACGATGATCCGCTTGCCGCTCCTCACCAGCTCGTGGTGCAGGACCCGGTCCCACAGGAGGTGCTCGATCTCGTTGATCTCCAGGCCGAGCGCCTCCATGATCGCGTCGGTGTAGTCCTTGCTGGGCCTGACCTTCAGCGTGCGCAGGTGCAGCTCGTGCGGCGCCCGGATCTGGGAGTGGCTGTTGAGCAGGACCCGCAGCAGGGTCGATCCGGACCGCTGGGACGACAGCACGAACACCGGGGACTCCACCAGCCGCGCGGCCGACAGGTCCGGCAGCGGGGCCCTGACCGGGGGCTTCACCCCCGGTGGCCGGAACGCCTCAACCAGATGCGCGCCCCTGCGCCGGAGCGCCCTCTTCACCTCTGTGCCGCGCTGCATCTCCCGCATCCTTAGAACGCCTCGTGTGGTCACGAGACCCTACGCAAGAACCAAGATCGGGACCGCTTTGTTGACGCGATTATCAGTGAAGTTTCGGTCAGAACGTCAGCGGAGGCGGTCGAGCGCCCTGGCGAGCTCTTCGAGCAACGACGGTTCCCGGGGCGCCTTCCCGGACGGAGCGTTCCCGCCCTCCGGGGATAGGCACCAGTCCCACCAGCGGTTCAGCTCGGCCCGGTCGAGGTACGGCGGCGCGTCGTCCCGTCCCGTGGTGACGATCGCGGGCCAGTCCCACGCCCGCGCCTGCGCGGTGACCTTCGCCCCGCCGCCGATCGGGTCGACCGCCAGCGCCGGAAGGCCGTTCTTCAGGGCCAGGACCAGACCGTGCAGGCGGGTCGTGACCACCAGGTCGAGTCGCCGGAGGACGGCCTCCAGTTCCACGGGCTCGGTGGCGTGCCGCCAGTCCCGCGAATCCAGCCGGGTGTCCAGCGGCACCCGCGCGCACTCACGGGACGTCAGCCAGCCGGCCAGCTCCCGCTCGATCCGGTCGTGCCGTCCACGGGCGCCGTACTCCCCCTGCCCCGGGCTCAGCACGACGCCCACGACCGGCGGGAGGCTCGCGGCCGGGACGTAGGCGGCCAGGTCCCGGCGCGGCGGACGTCCCGGGGCGTCGCGCGGCAGGATCACGTCGAAGCCCCGGGCGGCGGGCTCGTCGGGATCGACGACCGAGACGCCCACGGCGATGCGGCGGCACCGCGCGTACCGCTCGTGCAGGTACCGCACCTGCTCGCCGTGCACGGGGCCGCAGGCGAACACCAGATGCGTGTAGCCGGAGGGTTCGGCCCGTTCCAGCGTGAGGCCATCGGGACGCAGCACCGGGCTCCACGCCACGTCGCATTCCGCGCCGGACGCCCGCAACGTCCGGTACACCGCCTCCATGGCCAGGACGTCTCCCGCCGTCGCCTCGCCGTGGACGAAGCTCGGCCACCCTGTCAGCAGAACCCGCATCCCGACGCGGTACCCCGCGCCGGAGACCTCGAACTCAGGAGGCGGCGGAGCCCGGTCAGCGCGCTCACGGTGTCCTCACCCCTGCGGCGGCTTGATGCCGAAGCGTTTGAGCTTGCGGTAGATGGTCGCCCGCGAGATGCCGAGGTCGCGGGCGGCGGCCTCGCGGTCCCAGGACGCGTCGCGGAGCGCGGTCAGCAGGGCGTGCCGTTCCGCCCGTTCCAGCTTGGTCAGCCGCCGGGCGCGTCCGGGGGGCGCGTGGTCGCCGGGAAGGTCCTCCACGGTGATGTCGCAGGACAGCGAGCGCGTCAGGGCCGTGGCCACCACCTGCCGGAGCTGGCGGAGGTTGCCCGGCCACCGGCTCTCGGACAGGGCGGCGAGCGCGTCGGGCGTGCAGCGCGGACGGGGCGGTCCGGGACGCAGCTCGGCGATGATCTCGTTGACCAGCGCGGGCAGGTCGCTCATCCGCTCGCGCAGCGGCGGCACGTCCAGGACGACGGGGAACCGCTCGAAGAGGGCGCGCAGGCCGTCGCCGGGCTCCCGTTCCGAGGCGGTGGCGACGAAGCGGGCCCGCGCGGACTCCAGCCGCGCCGCCACGGGCGCCGCGCGTTCCGGTGGCAGCGCGTCGAGGTGCCGCAGGACGACCGTGCCCTCGTCCAGCGCCGGGGGGAGCGGGTCCACGGCGGCATCGACGACCGTGAGCGGCCCGGTTTCGTGCAGGCGGCGGGACAGGACGGTCTTCCCCGTGCCGCGTTCGCCTCTGAGCAGCACGGGCAGCCGTGTGGCGCGTGCCCGTTCCACCTGGTCGAGCAGGCGCTGCCACGGCGACGGCGGGTGGGCCGCGGTCACGGGGGTCAGGCTCACCACGGCCGCGGAGCCGGACAGCGGGCGGCAGCGCGCGGACACCACCAGGCCGGAGCCGAGCCGCAGCCTGGACGTGCGTTCCCGTCCCGAGGCGGAGACCTCGCGGGCCCACCGCTTCAGCGGCTCGTAGTCCGCGCCGTCCAGCAGGGTGAGGGCGGCCGGGTTGGCGATGAACAGCTCCTCGCCGAGCCCGGCGACCGGCTGCGGCGACCGCTTCGACGCTCGCGCGACCATCTCCAGCAACGCCCGCTCGCCGGGCGAGGCACCGGCCCGCAGCCGCGCCTCGATCTCCCGGGCCAGCTCCGTGACGAGCGGCAGGAGCAGCCCGTTCGTGGACTCGTACCGGCAGTTGATGTTGAGCAGGCCGACCAGCCGCCCCGTCGCCGGGTCGCGCACCGGCGCGCCCGCGGTGGTCGCCTCGCTCTCGTACGCGCGGAAGTGCTCGCTGCCCGCGACGATGAACGGCCGCCGCTGCTCGACCGCGGTGCCGAGCCCGTTGGTGCCGACCACGTCCTCGGCGAACCAGGCCCCAGGGAACACCCCACGCGCCTCCAACTGCGGCACCAGCGACGGATCCCCCACCACGTGCCGGACCAGCCGGCACTCGCCGTCGGCCAGGAACGCCCACACCCGCGACCCGGCGATCTCCGCTTCGAGGCGGTCCATCACGGGACGCGCCGCCCGCACCAGCCGGTCGGGCGGGACGGCGGCCTCGTCCCGGGGCAGGTCGGTCGCCGCCGCGTCCACCCCGCTGAGCAGCGACCGCCGCCACGACAGGACGATCTCGCGCCGGACACCGCAGTCCTCCGGCGGCAGCAGGTCCGGATCCCCCGCAGCCAGGAACCGCTCCTTGATCGCCAGCGTCCGCCGCCACGCCTCGCGACCGCGCATGGGAACCATGGTTTCCGGAGGCACCGGCCCACCTCCCGAGCGGAGATCTCCCGTCCCCCTCAGCATCCTTGGCCGCGCCCCCGGCGTCAGCGTTCCTTCCGCCAGGCGGTCAGCCGCCGGCGGTGCGGGCGACGCCGGCCGCTCGCGGGATCACCGGGAGGGTGATATGGGACGGGCGGGCGCCGTCGTGGAACACGGTCTGGTGCTGGACGACGAAGTCCTCCTCGGTGGCGGTCGCGGACGGCGCGCCGTTGCCCGGGTTGCGGTCGAACTGCGGAAAGCTCGCACCGGCGATGTCCACGCGCAGGCGATGCCCGGCCTTGAACACCTGGCTGGTGGCGATCAGGTCGATGGTGTACTCGTGCGCCTCTCCGGGCGTGATGGGGCTCGGGCGCCCCGTGCCGTCGCGGTAGCGGGCGCGCACGATCCCGTCGGCGACGATCAGCGCGCGCCCGTCCGGCCACACGTCCACGAGCTTCGCGGTGAAGTCGGTGTCGGCGGCGGACGTGGCCGCGTACAGCGTCACCGTCACCGGCCCCGTGACCTCCAGGTCCTCGGTCAGCTCGGCGCTGGTGAACGACAGCACGTCCGGGCGTGCCTCGACCGCGCGCTGGTCGCGCGGCCCCGCCGCCCACTCCACGCCGCCGGGGCCGCCGGCGAGGAACGTGGCGCCGCCGACGGTCGGCGTGGGGTCGGCCGGGTCGTAGGTGAAGCGGGACGGCTCGGACTCCTCGGGCCTCTCCGGAGACAGGGCGCCGCCGGCGTGCAGGTACCAGGGTGTCCATTCGGTACGGGCGAGGGGCCATTCGTCCTCGTCCCGCCAGACGTTGTCGCCCATCACGAACAGCCTCACCCGCGGGCCTCGCGGCTCCTGCGGGTCGTCCCGGACGGTGCGGCGCAGGAAGTCGAGCTGCGCCTGCTCCAGCCGGGCGCCCTGGTCCGAGGCGGCCGATCCGAAATGCAGCTCCCCGACGGTCCCGCTGCGGTCGGCGTGCGTCCAGGGGCCGACGATGAGCCGCTGCCCACGCCGGGCCTGTTCGGTCGCCGCGTCCCGGGTCAACGTCATGAAGTTGTCCAGCGTCCCGCCGAGGAACAGGTCGAACCAGCCGCCGACGTGCAGGACCGGGGCGGCGACCCGGTGCCGGGTGGCCTTGTAGCTCAGCCCGGACCAGTAGTCCCCGGCCTGCTCGTGCTCCACCCAGTCGCGCCAGCTCGGCAGGACCCCGCTGACCGCCGGGGTGTCCCGCAGCGGCAGGTGCCGGTATCCGGACGCCGGATCGGCCATGAGCCGCATCAGCGCCGCCATCTCACCGGAGACGTCCTGCCCGGCGGCGGCGCGGTAGCCCAGCGTCTGCGCGGTCTTGAGCATGTGCCAGCCGAGGAGCTGGCCGAGCGCGAACGCCCCCTGCCGGTAGGCCAGCCCCCAGTGGTAGTCCGCCGGGGTCACGATCGTCACGAGGCCGCGCAGCGCCTCGGTCACCGCGGGCGTCGCCGAGGCCGCCGCGGCGAGCTGGACCATGCCCAGGTAGGATGGCCCGAACATGCCCACCGCGCCGGTGGACCACGGCTGGCGCGCGCACCATTCGATCGTGTCCGCCCCGTCCTCGGCCTCGTCCGCGAACGGCGAGAACTCGCCGTCGGACGTGCCGGTGCCACGGCAGTGCTGCGCCACCACGGCGAACCCGGCGTCGACGGCGGGCAGGATCGGCACCGGACGCAGCATCGGCTCGCCGTAGGGGGTGCGGATCAGCAGCACCGGGAACGGGCCGCCCTCGGCGGGACGGTAGATGTCGGCGCGCAGCAGCGTCCCGTCCCGCATCTCGATCGGCGCGTTGTGCTCCACCCGCAGCGGGACGGCGGGCACGTTCAGCTTGGCCACCTGTGCCTCCTCCCGGTCTCAGGGACGCAGCTCGCGCGCCGCCGGCAGGACTTCCCGGGCGAACAGCTCCAGGCTCTTCTCCGCCTGGTCGTACGGCATGCCGCCGAAGCTGGGCAGCACGACGAGCTGGAAGTCGCCCAGCGCGTCCCGGATCTCACGAAGCCGCGCCATGATCTGGTCGGGCGTCCCGACCAGCGCGCACTCGGCGTAGTCGGCGGCGGACTTCTCCAGCCCCGCCTCCCGCATGACCTTGGCCGTCTCGGCGTAACGCTGATAGCCCTCGATGTCGGCGAAGTGCTCCCCCGCCATCTCGTAGTGCCGGACGTTGGAGAAGAAGAACGTGCCGATGTACTCCCTGGCCCGCTCCTTGGCGACGGCGGCGTCCTCGTGGCAGTACATGTTGACGTTGACCGAGATCGGCGGAGGCTCGGTGCCCTGCGCGGCCCGGAACCGCTCCCGGTAGGAGTCGAACACCGGCATCAGGTCGGGGATCGGCCGCGTCACGATCGTCATCAGCGCGGCCCCGAGGTCGACGCACGACGTGATCGAGTCGGGCGACCCGGCCACGCAGTACACCCGTCCCTTGAACGACTCGCGCGGGCTCGGCCGCAGCCGGGCGCGGGGCTGCGGATAGTACGGGCCGTCGCCCTCGATGTACCCGGTCTCCAGCGCCTCAAGGATCATCGCGGCGGCCTCGTCGAACCGCCCGCGCGCCTCCGACATGGGGATCCGGAACGGGGCGTACTCGGTGCGGGACAGCCCGCGTCCCATCCCGAACAGCGCCCGCCCGCCGGACACGATGTCCAGCATGATCATCTTCTCGGCCACGCGCAGCGGGTCGTTCCACGGCAGGATCACCGCGCCCGTCCCCAGCCTCAGCCGTTCCGTCCGCCCCGCCACATGCGCCAGCAGCAGCACGTTGTCCGGGCACATCGCGTAGTCGTCGAAGTGGTGCTCGACGGCCCACAGGCTGTCGTACCCCAGCCGGTCCGCCAGCTCGGCGAGCCCCAGCTCGCCCTGGAACATCTCCTCGTCGGTCAGCTTCTCGTGCAGGTTGCCGAATCCCAGATTGACACCGACGTGCAACACGGGGCCGCTCCCTCACCTCCCGGGCCACGACCCGGGGCGAAATCCGCTTCTCGCCCGGATGCTAGGAGCGCCACCCCCCGCACGCCGTCTCAATCCTGAGACGACGCCGAAGCGGCCCGGCGGGCTTGCCCTTGACGCGTGCGTCAGGGGTTAGCGTCGCACCCCCGATCTTGAGGAGGGACGACATGACCCGCACCAGCCGTGAAGTGCGGCTCGTCGCACTGCCCGACGGCCTGCCCCGTCCAGAGCACTTCGCCATCGTGGAGACCCCGCTGCCCGTCCCAGGGCCCGGGCAAGTCCTCCTGCGCAACCGCCACTTCCAGGTGTTTCCCTCGTTGCGGACGCTCATCGGAGGGGGCGTCCCGGGCGCGCCCCTGCCGCCCCTGCATCCCGGTGACACCCTGTTCGGCGCCGCGATCGGCGAGGTGCGTCCAGGACCGCATCACCGCGCTGGACCGGGAGATCGCCCACCTGGTCACCCTGAGGAACCGCCTGGCGGCCGCGATCACCCCCCGAAACCAGGCCGGTTGACCATCAGCTGTCGCCGGGGCGGGTGAGGAACCGGGCCAGTTGTTCGGTGTAGCGCTCGACCACCTCGGGTGAGGTGGCGTCCGCGCCGAAGAGGCCGCGGGCCAGTTGCGGGTAGACCGCCAGGGCGTTGGCGGCGCTCATGGCGATGAGCACGAGGGCGGCCGGGTCGAGGCGGTCGTCCAGTTCGCCGCTCCGCTGGCGCTCGCGTATGGCCTCCACCTCGTGCTGGAGGCGCGCGTTACGTTCGCGGGCCTCCTCCTCGTCGTCGTCCTGTCCGGTGTCGGCGAGACCGGCCCAGGCGAGGAGGCGCCCGCCGCCGCGCGGATCGACGCTCGCCCGTACGTAGCGCTTGGTCATCTCGGCGAAGGGCAGGTCGTCGGGGAACGCCTCGGCCTCGTACGCCCGCCACCGCCGCCCGAGCTCGCGGTACAGGCCCTCCTTGCCGTCGAAGTAGTACGCGATGAGCTGCACGTTCACGCCCGCCCTGCGGGCGATCTCGGCCACCCTGGCGCCGGCGAAGCCCTTGGCGGAGAACTCCTCGATCGCCGCGTCGAGGATGCGCGCCTTGGTCCGCTCGGGGTCGCGCCGGCGCTCGTGCGGCGCCGGTGCCCGACGCCTGCCGGCCCCCTTGCCCGCTCGACGCTCCGTGGTCATGAACGCATTCTGCCACACGTCCATCGAACTTAATCACGCGAACGTTTGACAAAGACACATCTTCAAGTGACACTCCTCGATGGACATATGACTCCGTCCCGATGGAGGCGACGAGATGACCAGGGACGTGCAGACGCGACCACCGGCCGGGCATCGCTGGGCGTCGCTGATCCTGCTGCTGACCGCGGTGTTCATGGACATGGTCGACAACCAGATCGTGACCATCGCGCTCCCGACCATCCAGCGCGACCTGCACGCCTCGCCCTCGGCGTTGCAGTGGACGGCCACCGGTTACACGCTGGCGTTCGCCCTGATCCTGATCACCGGTGGCCGGCTCGGCGACCGCTTCGGCCACCGCGCCCTGTTCGTCGCGGGCACGGCGGGCTTCGGCGCCGCCTCGCTCGCCGCGGGCGCCGCGCCGGACGTCCCGGTGCTGCTGGCGGCCCGGGTGGCGCAGGGCGTGTTCGCCGGGCTGATGGTGCCGCAGGTGCTGTCGTTCATCCGCACCGAGTTCCCGGAGCCGGAGCAGCCCAAGGCGATGGGCCTGTTCGGCATGACCTTCCCGCTCGGCGGGCTGGCCGGTCCGCTGCTGGGCGGCCTGCTCACCGAGGCCGACCTGTTCGGCTGGCACTGGCGGACGATCTTCCTCGTCAACGTGCCGATCGCCGTGGCCGCCGCCGTGGGCGCCGCCCTGGTCATGCCCGCGCCCCGCCGGCACGTGCGCGGCGGTGCCGACGCGGTCGGCGTCCTGGTGCTGGCGGCCGGGCTGCTCGCCGTCCTCTACCCGCTGGTCCAGGGACGCGAGCTGGGCTGGCCCGCCTGGACGTTCGCGCTGATGGCCGCCGCGCTCCCCCTGCTCGCGCTGTTCGCCGCGCAGCAGCGCGCACGGGAACGGCGCGGGCGCGAACCGCTGATCCCGCCCCGCCTGTTCCGCGCCCGTGCCATGCCGGTCGGCATCCTGGTCATGCTGATCTTCTACTGCGGGATGGGCGCGTTCTTCGTGCTGACGCTGCACCTACAGGACGGGCTGGGCTACTCGCCGCTGAAGACGGCCCTGACCATGCTTCCGGCGACCGTGGGGATCGTGGCGGGCAACGGTCTCGGCATGCCGCTCGTCCCCAGGCTGGGCCGGGTGCTGCCGATGGCGGGCCTGGCGCTGCTGCTGGCCGCGACCGCCGCGATGATCGTCGTGGTGACGCGGTACGGGACCGGCCTCGCCCCCTGGCAGGCGGCCGTCCCCATCCTTCTCTACGGCGCCGGCCTGGGCGTCGGCGCGTCCTCCCTGATGCAGATCACCCTGGCCGGGGCGGGCCAGGGCGACGCCGGGGCCGCCTCCGGCGTGGTGAACACCGTCGTGCAGCTCGGTGTGGCCGCGGGACCCGCCACCGTCGGCACCGCGTTCTTCGGCCGTCTGACCCCCGGGGCGACTTCGTCGGCGCCACGCAGACCGCCCTGCTCATCGGCCTGGCCCTGTTCGCCGCCGCCCTGCTGGCCTGCGTCCTGCTCCCCCGCCGGACCCCCGCGCCTCCGTCCGAGGTCACCGAGGGCACCGCCGGTGAGGTCGTCGGGACCCGATGACGGTTCAGAGCCGTTCCACGCGCACTTCGCGGTGGGCGATGCCGGCGTGGGTGAACGCGAGGAGGCGTTCGCCTTCCTCGTGGAGGCCGTCCGCGGGCGGGGCGAACGTACGGATCGTCAGGACGGCCGAGTCGCGGTCGCTCTCGATCGCCCACTCGCCGCCGGTGAAGCCGTCCACCAGCACCCAGCCGGGAACCGGGCGGCGGGTGGTGTAGTCCTGCGCCCGATGCTCCTCGGTGATCACCCGGGTGCGGTCGGCGTGCGAGAGGAGGAGGTTGTCGAAGTCGTACAGCAGCCGGGGCGGGGCTGGCACGTCCGCGCCGGGGCGCGGCGCGTCCGGCAGGTCGAACAGCTCCCGGCCGTCCTCTCCGGTGAAGGTGACCAGGCGGGGGCGGAGCCTGTCCACGACCTCGCCGAGCCGGGTGAGGCCCGCCCAGGTCTGCACGTCCTTGACGGTGGCGGGCCCGAACGCGGCCAGGTAACGCAGCACCAGGTCGTCCAGGGAGGCGTCCGCCGCCAGGGGCTCGCCGAGCCAGGACTCGGCCGTGGTGTGCGCGATCGGTCCGCTCCTGCCCCAGAGCCCGCGCGGCGGCACCTGTACCAGCGCCATCATGTTGCGGGCGATGTAGGCGAGGGACGCGGGCGGACGGTCGCCCCATCCGGCGCTCTCGCCGTGCTCGGCCAGCAGCGCGCCGAGGTCGTTGGACGTCCGGGGCGCCTCCTCCAGCAGCGGACGGGCGACGGCCACCACCTCGTCGGTGTCCAGGCCCTCGATCGGCTTGCCGTGGGTGTGGTTGGAGAAGAGCGTCCGGTCCATGACCGGCTGGATCAGCGGCCGCATCCACAGGCAGTCGCGGGCGCTGACGAGATGGATGGTCCCGCGCATCAGCGCGATCCGCACCAGCTCCCGCCCTTCCAGCAGCGCGGAGATCTGTTCCGGGCGCACGTCCGCCAGGCGGGCCGCGAGGCCGGCGTACCAGGAGTGCGGGGTCTGGGCCTGAAGCCCGGCCAGATGCTCGACGGCCTGGACGATCGGGAGGTCGGAACGGGCGAGCAATAATTGCCTGGCGAGCGTCGCCCGGTTCAGCTCGCGCCTCGTCATGAGCGCCATAGCCGGTCAGGCTAGCGTGGGAGGGCGCGCCGGCCCGCCGCTTCGCCTAGCCCATGCGGCCGGGATCGCCCTCCAGGGCGTCGCGGTCCCAGCCGCCGAGGTCGGCCGCCGCCTCGTAGGTGCTCTGAAGGAACTCCAGCAGCGTTCCCTCGGGGTCGGACGCGGTGCGCACGGCCTCGTACGGAAGCAGGAACTGCCCGAGCTCATCGTTGTAGAAGGCGTCGAACGGGCCGACGGGGCGGTCGGAGAAGCCTTCGGGTTCGGGGTAGGCGTAGGAGTAGAAGGCGCCCTCGTCGCCGCCTCCCGCCCAGAATCCGCAGCTACTGAGCTCGTGGGAGTAACCCTGGACCATCACCTTGCGGGGACAGTTGGGGATCTCACCGGAGTACTCGGGCGCGGGCCGTCCGGAGAACCGGGTGCAGGCGAGGTCCATGGCGCCCCAGAAGAGATGGACGGGGCTGACCTTGCCGATGAAGCGTGACCTGAACTCGCCCATGACCCGGGACGCCTGGAGCAACTGGCGCCAGAACAGCCGTACCGCATGGCCGTCGTAGGAGGCGTGCCGGTGGTCCTCGGGGAAGGGGATGGCCGGTTCCACCTCGTTCGGCCTGGCGTGGATGGGCGCCTTGACGCCGAGCGCGTCCAGGGCGCCCATCGTCCGGTCGTAGAAGTCGGCGACGGCCATGGGCTCCAGCGCGAAGCCCTCGACGGCGCCGCCGCTGTCGCGGATGACGAGGCGGTGGGAGACGAAGTCGAACTCGATGTCGAACGCCCCGCCCCGGTAGGGGATCGACGAGGTGGTCAGGCCGCGCGGCGTGACGTACAGCGCGACGTGCCACCAGTGGTTCACCGGAGGCGTGTGCAGCAGCCTGACCTTCCCGACGATCTGGGTCCACATGTGCAGCGTGTCCCGGCTCTCCGCCCAGTCCTCGACACGCAACCTGGGCCACGCCTTGTCCTCGCCCACGGCATCCCCCCTGCGGTGACTACACTGCGTGGTCCCCGAGGACGGAAGCGTGAAACGGGCCGGCGGTCAGGACGGCGAGCGGCCCGTCAGCCGCTCGATCAGGCGTTCGGCGGCGGGCCGGTCGAACCGCCCGGAGATCTGCACCTGACCGCCCGTGATGGCGCCGGTGACCACCGGGGCCGACACGACCACGTCGCCGACGACCATGGCGATCCGGTTCGCCGCGGTGCCGCTGTCCGCGGTCATGGCGCGTGTCGTCAGTTTGCCGAAGATCGCGGCGTCGGCCCGCGTCAGCGTGAGGGCGATGGCCCAATCGGGTCCCTGGGGTCCGGGCGGGACGAGCCGGATCTCCTCAAGGCGCCGCACCGTCATTCCGCCGGGTTCCAGCGTGAAGCACTCGGTGCCCGCGGTCTCCCGCAGCGTCCCGGCCGGGCACGGCGGGGGCTGGACCCGCGCCACCTGCTGGACGAGCAGGGGCTGGCGCAGGTCGACCGGGTCGGTCCCGGGATCGCCGCCGTCCCGGAGCAACTGGAAACCGACCACCGTGGCGCCCGCGATCAGGAGCACCAGTATCGCCGCCGCGACCAGCGCGGTGATCACCGGATTCCTGGGCGGAAGCGTCACCGGCGCGGGCCCCTTGACGGGCGGCGGCGGCCCGTACCCGGGCGGCGGCGTGTCGAAGGGCGACCCGGGTGACGGAGGATTGGCCATGGCACATCCCTGCGGTGAGAACGGGCGCCCGCAGCCGGCGGGGGCGCGAATCGCCGCTCCGATCCTAGAGCGCCGTTCTCGGATCCCGCATCTTCCCCATGGGGTCAGTCCACCTCGACGGGCGCGGTTCCGAAGGCCGTGAAGCTGACGATCCAGTAGGCGATGTAGAAGGCCAGCAGCACGAAGCCGTGCCACCGTTTCAGCTCGCCCGTGTGCAGCACGTACGCCGCGAAACCGGTGAGGACGACCAGGGCGGGCAGGTGCCAGGTGAGGACGTCGGGCGCTATCACCAGGCCGCCCGCCAGCACGATCACTCCGAGTTTGCCGGTGACGGAGAACACCACGCTTCCGATGACGTTCCCGACGCCGATCTCCGGGGCGCCTTTGCGGGCGGGTTCCACGGTGAGGAAGACGTCCTCGACGGTGAGGACGACCGTGGCGATCGTCGCGCCGAAGAGGGTGCCCTCCAGCCCGTAGGTCTCCAGGATGCCCTCGGTTCCCATGCCCGTGATCGCGGCGCCGGCGATCAGGCCCGCCAGGGCCAGGACCGCCAGGCACAGGCCCGCCCACCCCGAGTGCCTGCGCGCCTCGGCGAACGGGGCGGCCTCGGAGAAATGGCGTCCCGGATGGGTCTCCGGTGGTGTCCGCCCGGGATCGGCCGTCGCCGGGCGCGTGCCGGTGAGGGTGGCCGTCCCGCCGTCGCGGGGCCCTTCCCGGGACGCGCGGACGGCGACGTACGCCTCGTACAGTTCCGCGTCGCGGAAGATGGGCCTGTCCCCTCCGGACTCGCGGACCGCGACGTAGGCGAGGAAGGCCCCGAACAGCCCGAGCAACGCCAGCCCTTCGGCCACGCCCAGGGGCTCCAGCACCACGAACACGATCATCAGGAGCGGGGCGAGGGCGAAGACGAGCAGGTAGTCGCGCGGGATGGTCACCTTGGTGGGGGTGAGGATCGCGGCGAGCGCCAGCACGACCCCGGTCATCGAGATGGCGGTGCCGAGCACGATGCCCAGCGCGACGTCCTCGACCTCCTCCAGGTTCAGCGCGACGCCGAGGAACACGTCGTCGAACTCGATGCCGGTGAAGACGATGGCGAGCAGGAAGATGGAGACCTTGAGCCCGCTCGCGACGCCCACGAGGTAGCCGATCAGCTTCTCGGCGCTGTAGATCAGCAGCACCGCGCCCGCGGCGAAGACGAGGATCGAGGTCATCGCGGCACCTCCCGGGGCAGGAGCTCAAGGGGCGGCAGGGGGCGGTCGGCGTTGTTCACCGCGTCCTCCACGATCGCGTGGTCCGGAGACAGGTGGCAGGCGGGGTCGGTGCGGGACGCGTCGCCGGTGAGCTGGTACGCCTGGCAGCGGCAGCCACCGAAGTCCAGCTCGCGGCGGTCGCAGCTCCGGCAGGGCTCCGGCATCCAGTCCGTCCCGCGGAACCGCCGGAACATCGGTGACCGCTCCCAGATCCACGCCAGGCCGTGCTCGCGGACGTTCGCGCGGGGAAGCGGCAGGGTGTGCGCGGCCGGGCACGGCAGGACGTCGCCGTTGGGGATGACGGTGAGCTGCCGTCTGCCCCATCCGCCCATGCAGGGCTTGGGGTAGCGGGTGTAGTAGTCGGGGAGGACGTAGATGACCTCCATCCGTCCCTTCAGGCGTCGGCGGGCCGCGCGCACGACGGTCTCGGCGCGTTCGAGCTGGGAGGCGCTCGGCAGAAGGGCGTCCCGGTTCCGCCAGGCCCAGCCGTAGTACTGCGTGTTGGCCAGTTCGATGCGGTCGGCGCCCAGTTCCTCGGCCAGGTCGAGGACGCGGTCGATCCGGTCGATGTTGTGCCGGTGCAGGACGACGTTCAGCGTCAGCGGCCAGCCCAGCTTCTTCACCAGGCGCGCCGCCGCGAGCTTGCGGTGGAAGGACGGCAGGCCCGCGAGCCGGTCCGACGGTTCCGGGCGGTCGGCCTGGACGCTGATCTGGACGTGGTCGAGCCCCGCGGCCCGCAGCTCCTCGGCCCGCCGGAGCGACAGGCCGAGCGCGCTGGTGATGAGGTTGGTGTAGAGGCCCAGGTCCCGCGCCTCCCGGACGAGGTCCACCAGGTCGCGGCGCCGCAGCGGCTCGCCGCCGGACAGGTGCAGGTGCAGGACGCCCAGGTCCCGGGCCTCGGCCAGGACCCTCCGCCACTCGCCGGTCGCCAGCTCGTCCCGGTAGGCGCCCAGGTCGAGCGGGTTGGAGCAGTACGAGCAGCGCAGCGGGCAGTCGTAGGTGAGCTCCGCCAGCAGACCGAACGGCCTATCCATCCCCGTCCCCGATCTCCAGCCGGCGCGCGGCGACCAGCCGGGCGAGGAACTCCCGCACCTCCCCGTCGATCACCACCTGGTAGCGTCCGCGCAGCTCGGCCACGATCCCGGCGACGGTGCGGCGCCCGTCGCACAGGCCGAGGATCGCCGCGCCCGTCGCGTTCAGGACGGTGACCGCCTCCGGGGACAGCAGCAGGTGGCGTCCGCGCGCCGGGTCGAACTCCAGCCGCACGTGGGGCGCGAGGCGGGGACGGTCGGTGTCGCCGACGGCGCGCACGCTAACCATCCGGATAGGCCCGTTCGGTGGCGTCGAGCATGCTCCACAGGACGTCGCATTTGAACGCGAGCGCCGCCACCGCTGCCGACTGCTCGGCCGGTGTCCGGCAGTACTTCGTCACCACCTCCATGGCGTGCTCCGAATCCCGGGGGGCCTGGGTGAGGCGGGCCCGGAAATAGGCGAGGCCCGCGCGGTCGATCCATGGGTAATGGCGTTCGAAGGCGGCCAGCCGTTCGGCCATCAGGCCCGGGGCGAACAGTTCGGTGAGCGAGGACGCCACCGCCTCGACCCACGGCCGGGTACGGGCGAAGGTCACGTAGGCGTCGACGGCGAACCGGACGCCGGGGACGACGTGCCGCTCGTCCAGCAGCTCGTCCCGGTCCAGGCCGAGGGCCTCGCCGAGCCGCAGCCACGCCTCGATCCCGCCCTCGCCGTCCGCCGTCCCGTCGTGGTCCAGGACGCGCTGGATCCAGCGGCGGCGGACGTCGCGGTCGGGACAGTTGGCGATGATCGCGGCGTCCTTGCGGGGCAGGTTCAGCTGGTAGTAGAAGCGGTTGGCCGCCCAGCCCTGGATCTGGCGGCGGCTCAGCGCGCCCTCGTTCATCTTGCGGTGGAAGGGATGCCGGTCGTGGTAGCGCCGGGATTGCGCGCGCAGGGCGCCCACGAAGCCGTCGTTCGACGTTGTTACCACCATGGCTGCTCTCAGATCCGCAGTTCCATCCCGTCCACGGCCACCTCCATGCCGTGGCTCTCGACGGCCCGCCGTTCGGGCGAGTCCTCGATCAGGATCGGGTTGGTGTTGTTGATGTGGAGATAGAGGGTGCGCCGGGCGGCGGGCGGCGAGGACAGCCGGGCGAGGCTGCCGTCCGGCCCGCCGATGGGCATGTGCCCCATGTCCCGTGACGTCCTGGCGGCCAGGCCGAGCCGGATCAGCTCGTCGTCGCTCCAGCAGGTCCCGTCGACGAGCAGGCAGTCGCAGCCGTCCACCGCCTCCAGCACCCCGGGCGTCAGCTCCTGGACGCCCGGCAGGTAGACCACCGACCGGCCGTCCTCGCCGCTCAGCCGGTAGCCGACCACCCGTCCGGGCGCGTCATCGGGGCCGAACCGCGCCCGCTTCGTCGTCGGCACGTCGAAGGCCCGGTACGACAGCCCGTCGCACAGCGCGACATCGTCACCCGGCACGACCGGATGCCAGGTGACCGGGCAATAGGTCTCCAGCGTCCGGAGCAGCGAGTTCACGTCGTGCAGGGCCTCGTACACGGCCTCGGTGCAATGGAGCCGGAGCCCGCGTCCCTCTCGCAGCAGGAGCAGTCCCAGCGTGTGGTCCAGCTCCGCGTCGGTCAGCAGCACCGCCTCCAGCGGGACGGCCCGTCCAGCGGACGGCCGCAAGGCCGGGGAGCGTTCGATCTGGGCGTGCACATCGGGTGAGGCGTTGAGAAGGAACCACCGCCGGTGGTCGGGGCTCACCGCGATGGACGACTGGGTACGGGGCCGTGCGGGCCTGGAGCCGGTCCGTACCGCGGCGCACGGCGGGCAGGCGCAGTTCCACTGCGGGAATCCCCCGCCGGCCGCCGATCCGAGCACGCGCACCCACAACTCGATCACCTCTCCGCGCACCGGGCGGGCGGCGCCCGGCATCACCGCCGGACGCCTCCCGCCGCGCCTGGACCGCCAGGGGGCCGGCTAGTCGTCATCGAAGTCCAACACGCCGAAGTACGCGGTCACCTCGGCGGAGACACCGACCTCTTCGAAGGCGGGGGTCTCCCACTCGGACAGGTCGGGCCGGGGGGCGACGCTCTCGCGCTCCATACCTTTCACCATGCCTTTCACCTCCTCCCTCGTTGTCTCGGGGCCGTTCGGGCGTGGGTGTGCGGGCGTCGCTAGTCGGGCAGGGCGAACGCGAAGAGCGCGGCGCCGTGGGTCCCGGCGAGCATGCCGGGCGCGAAGCCCTCGATCCAGCCGCCCCAGCCGCTCGGCACCGCGATGTACTGCCGTCCGCCCACGCTGTAGGTGGACGGGCTGCCGTGGTGGCCGCTGCCGCACTGGAACTGCCACAGCAGCTCGCCGGTACGGGCGTTCAGCGCGTTGAACTCCCCGGTGGGCTCGCCCGCGAACACCAGGTCGCCCGCCGTGGCCAGCACCGACGCGCACATCGGCACCTCGTTGCGCCAGCGCCACACCTCCCGGCCGGTGGCCGGGTCGAAGGCGCTGATCGAACCCGCCATGCCCTCGGTGTCCACGGCGACGCCCGCGCCCCAGTACGGGATCCCCTCCTTGAACTCCCTGCGCCGCCGCGTCGCGGTCGCGCCGACGTCCTGCACAGGGACGTAGAAGAGCCCCGTCCGCGGGCTGTAGGCGTTGTGCGTCCACTCCTTGCCGCCGCCCGGCCCGGGGTAGAAGTGGACCGGCACGCCTTCCTCGTCGGGGTACTTGTGGACCTCGATCTGCCCCTTGGAGTCCACCGTCCCCCAGTCGATCCGGTCGACGAACGGGAACACCCTTTCCACCGCGCCGTTGGTGCGGTCGAGAATGTAGGCGTAACCGTTCTTATTAAAATGCCCCAGGAATTTGCGGCCGTCCATTTCGAAGAGGGTGTTCTCCGAAATGCTGTCGTAGTCCCACAGGTCGTGCGGATTGTGCTGGTAGTGCCAGACCAGTTCCCCGTTGTCGGGGTTCACCGCGATGCAGCTGTCGGTGTAGAGGTTGTCGCCCGGCCGCACGTCGCCGTCGAAGTCGGGCGCGGGGTTGCCGGTCCCGGTGTACAGCAGGTTGAGCTCCGGGTCGTAGGTGGGCGTGATCCACGGGTTGCCGCCGCCCCGCGCCCACTGCTCGCCGTCGGCCGGCCAGGTCTCGGAGCCGGGCTCGCCCGGCTCCGGGATCGTGTACGTGCGCCACCGGCGCTCGCCCGTCTCCAGGTCGAACGCGTCGAGATGCCCGCGCACACCGAACTCGCCGCCCGCGCTGCCGACGATGACCATGTCCTTGACGACCAGGGGGGCCAGCGTGGCGCTCTCGCCGGCCCGCACGTCGCCGTTGGTGCGGTCCCACACGACCTTGCCCGTCTCCGCGTCGAGCGCGATGACATGCGCGTTCGGCGTGACCATGTAGACCTTGCCGTGCGCCACCGCGACGCCGCGGTTGACGTTGCCGCAGCACAGGGAGGTGTCGAACGGCGTGGCGTGCTTGTACCGCCACAGCTCCTTGCCGGTCACCGCGTCCAGGGCCCAGCAGTAGCCGTCCCAGCCGGTGACGTACATGACGCCGTCCACCACGATCGGGGACGCCTCGAACGCGTACGTCGACCCACCCGCCTGCAACCCGGCGGACCCGCACTGGAACACCCAGGCGGGGGTGAGGCGCCGCACGTTGTCGACGTTGATCTGCTCCAGCGGCGAGTACCGCTTCCCGTCGTAGGCGCCGAAGTAGGTGAGCCAGTTCTGCGGCTCCGAGCGCGCGTGCAGCAGACGCTCGTAGCCGACGTTGGTCACGGCCGGCGGCGCGCTCCCGACCACCCCGCTCAGGGACGACCAGTCGACGGCCTTCCCCGCGTCCACATATTCCGCCATCAACTGCTCCTTTCTACGGTCGTGGCTGGGCCGGCCGGTCGAGTTTGGCGTCGTCGGGGACCTCGCCCATCACGACGATGGCGCCGGTGAGGCCGCGTCCCTCGTCGTTGCCGGTGGGCGAGCCGTACCAGTAGTAGCCGGGGCCGTCGAGCTTCAGGCTCGCCGTGCCGCGCGAATGGTTCACCAGCCAGATGAACTGATGGTCGCCATTGCTCGGGAAGAGCGCGCAATGGGTGTTCTTGTCGTCGTTGTAGATCTCGATGTCGAGGTCGCCCCCATGGGGGATGACGAGCACCGAGGGGTCGTAGACCAGCTGGTCCTCCCTGATCCGGATGGTGGCCTTCATCCGGCCGTCGGGGCCCTCCTCGGCCTTGCCGATGTTGCCGGTGGCCAGCACCCGGCCCAGCGCGGCCCCGTTCTGCCTGTCCAGCCCGATCTCGCTCACCAGCGCGGATCGCTCGTCCGTGGGGGTCGCCATCACTTCACCTCCCAGTCGAAGCTGCTTCAGCTCGCCGTCCATGGCCACGCACGTGGCCGGTAACACACGTCGTCATCGGTCGCGGGGTCGGTCGCGGGCGCCGTCAGAGGCCGGGTCCCAGGCCGCTGTCGGGCTTGAGGATGACCTTGGTGTAGCCCTCCACCCGCTGGTCGAATTTCTGGTACGCGATGGGCGCCTCCTGGAGAGGGAGTTGGTGGGAGACCACGAAGCCGGGGGCCGCCCGGCCCTCGCTGATGAGGTCGCGGAGCCGCCGGTTGTAACGCTTGACGTTCGCCTGCCCGGTGCCGACGCGCAGGCCCTTCTCGAACAGCCGCCCGACCGCGACGGCCAGCACGCCCCGCTTGGCGGCCTCGTCCACCCCGCCCGGGTCGGACGGCACGTACAGGCCGGGCACGCCCAGCGCGCCGGTCGCGCGGACGGTGTCGACGAGCTGGTTCAGCACGGCTGCGGGGTCCTCCCGGGCCTGGCCGTCCTCCCCGCCGACGAGGGCCTGGTAGCCGACGGCGTCGATGCCCTTGTCGGTGCCCTCGCCGCCGGTCTGGTCCCTGATCTGCTCGACGGGGTCCCCCGCGGAGAAGTCGACGGGGATCGCGCCGATCCCGCGCGCCTTGGCGAGCCGTTCCGGGACGCGGTCGACCACGAAGACGCGGGACGCGCCGCGCAGCAGCGCCGAGTAGGCGGCCATCAGCCCCACCGGTCCCGCCCCGTACACCGCCACCGTCTCGCCCGGCGACACGCCAGCCAGCTCGCAGCCGTGGTAGCCGGTGGGGAAGATGTCGGCGAGCAGCGCGTAGTCGGTCTCGTGGTCGGTGCCGGGCGGCAGCTTCAGGCAGTTGAAGTCGGCGAACGGGACGCGCAGGTACTCGGCCTGCCCGCCGGGGTACGGGCCCATCGCGACGTAGCCGTAGGCGCCGCCGGCGAAGCCCGACGGGTTGACGGTGAGGCAGAAGCCGGTGAACCCGGCGAGGCAGTTCTTGCAGAAGCCGCAGGCCACGTTGAACGGCATCACCACCCGGTCGCCCCGTTCCAGGGTGGTGACGCCGCTGCCCACCTCGTCGATGACGCCGAGGTTCTCGTGGCCGAGCACCAGTCCCGGCTCCGCGGCGGTCCGCCCCTCGTACATGTGCAGGTCCGACCCGCAGATGCAGGCCGAGGTGATCCGGACGATCACGTCGTTGGGCTGCTCGATCCGGGGGTCGGGCACCTCTTCGACGGCCACTTCGAAGGGCTTCCGGTACACCACGGCACGCATGCCCGCAACACCCCTTTTCTTCGCTTCCGTACCTTTTTCGCCCTTGGAGGGCCGTTACGTGGGAGCTAGCCTGGGCCTGAACCGGTGTGCACGGCGGCCCCGCGTCACGTGGTCGGTCCGTCCGAATGATCACGATCCTCGGACAGACCTCTCCACCACCCAAGGGAGCTGGGATGAACGGCGCGACAGACCCAACGAACGGCGGCTCCACCGCAACGAGCGGGATCGCCCTCGCGGGCGACAATCTCAAGATCACCACGGCGGCCTGGGAACGGTTCGCCGCCGGTGACGACAGCGTCCAGGGCGTCCGGCCGGAGATCCTGATGTCCTGGTACCGGTGCCGGGAGGAGTACGAGGTCGATCCCGGCCTGGAGAAGGCGCCCGCCGCGTCCGAGGACAGCTCCCACACCATCGACAACGACGTGGTGTTCGCCGAGCTCGGCGGCCTGGCCACCACCGCCGCCACCGAGGTGGACGGACTGGACGGCATCGTCACCGTGGCCGACCCCGACGGGCGCATCCTCGCCTCCTGGGGCAGCCGGCGGATCCTGCACCTGGCCGCCGACAGCAACCTGGCGCCCTGGTCCACCTGGTCGGAGTGGGCGACCGGCACCAACGGCATGGGCACCGCCCTGGAGAGCCACCGCCCGATCATGGTGCGCGGCCCCGAGCACTGGTGCCGCGGCTTCCACCCGTGGGTGTGCGCGGGCGTCGCCGTCCGGGACGTCGTGACCCAGGACCCGCTCGCCGTCCTCAACATCTCCTGCTGGAAGACCCCGCTGTCGGACGACGTCCTGCCCTGGCTGCGCAAGGTCGCCGCCGCCACCGAGGCCAAGCTGCGGCAGCGCGCCTACGACAGCGGCGCGATGCTGGCCGCCTCCATCACCGACGCCCGCGTCCCGCCCGGCACGCCCCTCACCGCGGTCGATCCCGCCGGGAAGGTCGTGCTCGCCAACAGCGAGGCCGCGGTCCTGCTGGGCACGCCCGCCGACACCCCCGCCTACGCGCCCGCGCACCGCTGGACGCCCCAGCTCCCCACGCTGCCCCGGCTGGCCCGCCGCGCCGTCGAGCGCGCCCGCCAGGACCCGCACTGGACGGGCGTCACCCAGGTCTTCGTGCCCTTCCTCGGCACTCCGATCTCGGTGGCCGTCCGCCCCGTCTTCGCCGCGACCCGGGTGATCGGGCTGCTGATGGCGTTCGGGTCCCCCGGCGACCAGCCGCCCTTCGGAGGCTCGTCCGGCGACCCCCTGCTCGGCTCACCGCCGCCTCCGCCCCGCTCGTTCCCCGCCCGGGTGGTGGCGCTCCGGGACGACCGGTGGGTCCTGCTCGACCCGCGCGAGATCCGCTACGCCGAGGCCGACCACAACAACGTCTGGCTGACCAGCGACCAGGGCAGGCTGCTCTCCGCCACCCGCGGCCTCGACCGGCTCGAACGGCAACTGGAGGACAAGGGCTTCCTGCGCGTCCACCGCCGCTTCCTGGTCAACCTGGGACGGATACGGGAGATCGAGCGCGGCTTCAAGGGCACGCTTCTCCTCTGCACGGACTCCCGCGCCCACGAGACCGTCCCCGTGGCGCGCCGCCACGCGCCCTACCTCCGCCAGGCGCTGGGCCTGTGAGGTAGTGCCCTTATGCGTCGCCCTCTTGGAGGTGGCGGCCGAGGAAGTCGATGACCCCCGTGATCGCGCGTTCCTGCACCGGGTCCACCGACGTGCCGTGCGGGAAGATGTAGCCGTGCAGGTCGTGGTCCCAGGAGACCCACTCGGCGGGTTTGCCCGACTCGGCCAGCAGGTCGTAGCTGACCCGGAAGATGCCTTGCAGGTGGTCGTCGTCCCGGCCCATCACGAGGATGGGGATCGTGATGGGCGCGATGCGCTCCAGGGCCAGCCGCTCGTTGACGCGCTTGCGCACGGCGGCCGGGGACCGCATCTGCATCTCCTCGATGTCGCGCATCGCGGTGTCGGGGTTGACGGTCACGGTGTGGTCGGTGCTCAGGTCGAGGAACTCGTGGTTGGCGGGTTCGCAGGCGACCCCGCACACGACGGCGTCCGGGAAGGCGGACGCGAGCTTGAACAGCATCTCCCCCGCGTGGCTGACGCCGACATGGGCGATCCGGGCCGCGTCGATGTCCGGCAGGGCGCGGACGTGCTGGAGGATCGCCAGCTCGTCCTCGAACTCCAGCGGCGAGCGGTTGAACAGGTCCATGCCCTGGCGGCGGTCGCGGACGAGCGGGCCGCCCCGGTGATAGCCCAGCTCGACCTCGGCGCGGTACCGGGCCCAGGCGCACGCGTACCCCGCCTCCAGCAGCCTTTCGGTGATGTACGCGTAGTTGTGGACGCGGTCACGCAGCCACTCCAGCCCGCCCCCGCCGTTCCCGTACGCGAGGAACACGAAGGGATGCGGGCCGGGGCCGGGCGGCGTCCGGAGAGCGTACGGGGTGTAGAGGCCGTCGAGCGTCTCGGCGAGGTAGTACCGCACCGGAACGGCGGAGCCCTCGACCCGCTCGACGGCGGCGGGCCGGCCCACCGGCCAGTGCGCCGGCCCGTCCGGAAGGTCGATGGCGGTCACGACCTCGCCCAGTAGTCCGGGCTGCTCTTGGTCTTCTCCTGCTCCTCGGGGGTGCGGAAGCCGGGTGCCAGCGACGCGTCGGTCCCCGCCAGGTACTGGTGGTGGTCGATGTCCAGGAGGCGCAGCCAGCTCTGCTGGCCGAAGGTCAGCGCCACGAAGCAGCCGAGCTCCACCAGTTCCGGCTCGGTGAAGTGCCGGTGCATGCGCTCCCAGAACTCGTCGTCGACGTCGAGCCGCCACGCGATCGCCTCGGTGTAGGCGAGCGCGGCCTTCTGCCGCTCGTCGTAGCGGTCGGACGACTCGAAGTTGAGGAGCTCGTCGTACTGCTGCTCCAGAAGACCCTGGGTGCTGGCCTGGATCGAGCGCTGGTTGCCGCAGAACTCGCACTTGACCGTGCGGGAGACGTAGACGCGGCAGAGCTCCTTGATGGCGTGGTCCACCACCCCCTTGCGGAAGATCGCCTCCCATGAGTCCGTGAACGCCCAGAACGCGTTGGGCGCGTGCGCCCGGACGGCGGAGCTCTCCGGACGCGGCGTGCCCTCACGCGCGCACCGGCGCATCTCCTCCCGCATCCGCTCGTCCATCGCCTCCAGCGGGACGTATCCGATCCGTGGCATGACTCACCTCTTCTGGAGCTCGTCCAGTGCCCTCAATGGATCCGATACTCACTATGAACCGCCGGAACGCACTCGTCCAGCAGCAATTTTGGCCGACTTACGGCGAGCAACTCTCAAAATGGATCCATCTTCCCGGGATCAGGGGTCCGTGCCGCGCGCGTCCCGCGTGGCCGGCGTGACCCGCGTGGCGGCGGTGAAGCGGCGCCCCCAGTCATGGACGTGGTCGAGCAGCTCGGGCGGGGACACCACCTGGAAGCCGGCGCCGACCACGCCGAGAGCGAAGGCGACCCAGTCCAGCGAGTCGGTGGCCAGCCGCACGCGGCAGCGCCCGGCGCCGGCCTCCTCCACCGTGGCCCACCGCCCGATCCGCGCGCTCACCGTCTCGGCGGGCGCGTCCACCAGCACCTCGACATCGTGAACCGACCACAGGTCCTCGATGCGGGCGCGGACGAACGCGGCGGCGTCCGGCGCGGGCGGCTCACGCGGCCGGAACCGGGCGCCGGTGCCGCGCGGCGACGAGAGCCGGTCGAGCCGGAAGCTGCGCCAGTCGTGCCGGTCCAGGTCGTAGCAGACCAGATACCAGCGGCGCCCGAGGGACACCACACGATGCGGTTCGACCTCCCGCTCGGTCTCGTGACCGTCCGCGGCGGTGTAGGAGAAGCGGAGCCGTTCGGAGTCCCGGCAGGCGAGCGCCACGCCGGTGAGGACGGACGGATCCACGTTCATCGGCGCCCCCGCGTCCCAGGCGGCCGGGACGGTCATCGCGGCCAGCGCCTCCACCCTGCGGCGCAGCCGGGACGGCATCACCTGCACCACCTTCGCCAGCGCCCGCACCGAGGCGTCTTCGAGTCCCCCGACCGTGCCCTGCGCGGCCGTCTGCAACCCGACGGCCAGGGCCACCGCCTCGTCGTCGTCCACCAGCAGCGGCGGCAGCGCCGCCCCCGCCGCCAGCTCGTAGCCGCCCTCCACGCCACGCCGTGCCCGCACGGGATACCCCAGCTCGCGCAGCCGGTCGATGTCCCGGCGCAGGGTGCGCTGCGAGACCCCGAGCCGTTCGGCCAGTTCGGGGCCCGGCCAGTAGCGCCGCTTCTGCAGCAACGCCAGCAGCCGCAAGGTCCGTGTGCCCGTGCTCGCCATGCGCCGAAGTCTGCCGCACATTGAGGCCGGAAACTGACCGCTATCCCTTTTAGCGTGCTCTCGACAACGAGCCGACCTGCAACGAAAGGGCACCTTCCATGACTTCGACCCAGGCCCCGTCCGTGACCGGTGAGCGCGCCGACCTGCTGGCGACGCTGGAGAAGCACCGCCATCTCCTGCGCTTCACCACCCGCGGCCTGGACGACGAACAGGCCGGCCGCCGCACCACCGTCAGCGAGCTGTGCCTCGGCGGCCTGATCAAGCACGTGGCGAAGGTCGAGGAGTACTGGGCCCGCTTCATCGTCGACGGCCCCTCACCGGAGGACGACTTCGACACCATGACCGAGGAGGACTGGGCGAGCCGCGCCGCCCAGTTCCGGATGCTCCCCGGCGAGACCCTGGCGGGCGTCCTGGAGGACTACGCGAAGGCCGCGCACCGCACCGACGAGGTGATCGCCGGGCTCCCCGACCTGGACCGCTCGCACCCGTTGCCGAACGCCCCGTGGAACCCGCCGGGCGAGCGCTGGTCCGCGCGCCGCGTCATCCTGCACCTCATCGCCGAGACCGCCCAGCACGCCGGGCACGCCGACATCCTCCGCGAGTCCCTGGACGGCGCCAGGTCCATGGGCTGAGGCTCCCGCCCCGAGGTCGTCAGAGGACTCCGCCGGCGTCGAGGACCTGGGTGGTCCCGGTGATGTACTTCGCCTCGTCGGACACCAGGAAGAGGACCAGGTCGGACACGTCCTCCGGCTCCAGGGCGCCGATCGGGAGGCGGTTGAGGGTACGGGCCGCCTCCTCGAAGTCGGCGCGGGTCGGGGCGTCCAGGTCGGGACGGAACACGCGGAACGTGGCCTCGTTCAGGATCATGTCCGTGGCGACCGCCGTCGGGTGGACGGTGTTGACCCTGATGCTGTGCGAAGCCAGCTCCTTGGCCAGGACCTTCATCAGCATGACCAGCCCGGCCTTGGCGGCCGAGTAGTGCGCGGTGTTCTCGTGGGCGTGGATCGCGGCGACCGAGCTGGTGATGACGACCGAGCCGCCGCGCCCGCCGGCGACGATGTGCCGGACGGACGCCTTCAGGGTCTTCCACACCCCGGTCAGATTGATGTCGATCATGTCCTGCCAGGTGTCGTCGCTCATCAGCAGCGTCGGCGCCGGGCTGGAGATGCCGGCGTTGGCCAGCACGATGTCGAGCCGCCCGAACAGGTCGACGCCCTCCTTGACGGCGGCGGCCAGGGCGTGCGAGTCCCGGACGTCGGCGTCGCGGGCCACGATCCGGCCGCCCGCGTCCTCGACCAGCCGGACGGTCTCCGCCAGGTCCTCGGCCGTGGCGAGCGGGTAGGGGACGGACTCGACCTTCGCCGTGGTGTCGGTCGCGATGATGGCGGCGCCCTCCCGCGCGAGCCGTAACGCGTGGCTGCGGCCCTGGCCCCGCGCCGCCCCGGTGATGAACGCGACCTTCCCGTCCAGCTTGCCCATGACCGTCTTCTCCCCTTCACCGCGGAACCGCCCTGAACGGAGGTTATGGCGGCGGCACCGGCCACGCACGCCCCTTCCGTACATCTGTGTCCCTGCTTGTGCGTCAGCCTCCTATTCCGGTGAGGGCCACCATCAGGGGCAGGCCCAGGATGATGAGGAGCGCGCCGATGACGTCGAACGTGAACCCGGACCGGATCATCGTCGTGATGGGGACGACGCCGGACCCGTAGGCGATCGCGTTCTGCGGCGTGGACACCGGCAGCATGAAGCCGAACGAGGCGGCGAACGTGGCGGCCAGGGCCGGGACGAACGGATCGACCTGGGCCGCGGCGGCGATCGGAATGATGATCGGCACCACCACGGCGGCCGACGCGGTGAGCAGGCCGCCGACGCCGGCGCCGTACGCGAGCATCAGCACCAGCGCGGCGCCGACGCGGAGACGCGCGGGGTCGAAGCCGGGGGCGACCATGCCGCGGTCCTGGAGCATCTTGGCGATGACGGTGAGCAGGCCGAGCGCGGTCGGCAGCAGCATCGCGACGGTCGTGGTGTTGGACACGAACGCCGACAGCAGGCAGGTGATCACGCCGAACGCGACGATCAGCCGGAACGTGGACCGGCCGACCCCCGGCAGCGACAGCACGAAGAACGCGAACCGCCGCGCCACGCCGTGCTTCAGCATCGCCTGGGCGAGGATGAACGCGCCGATGAACATGAAGATGGTGGGCGAGCCGAACGGCGAGAGCGCGTCGTCCGGCGGCACCACGCCGAACACCACGATCGCCGCGACGCCGATGAGCCCGCCGACCGGGATCGGCACCGGCTCGGTCACCCACAGGACGATCACGCCGAGCAGGATCCCCGCGAGGGTCTGCTGGGACGGCGCCATGTCCAGCGGCAGGGCGAGGAAGACGGCGGCCACCAGCGGCGCCAGCCACAGCCCCGTGGTGCGGCGCGCCCGTTCAAAACGTTCCTCGGCGGGCGAGAGCCGCTGCTCGCCGAGGCTGCGGTAGGTGGCCTGGCCCATGAGGGCCTTGGTGACGTCCGTCCGCCCGGAGGCGTCGACCAGGGTGGACGGGCCGGACGGGCCTTCGGCCCGGCCGGCGGGGGGCGGTTGGACGGGGTTGGGGGCGGTGGGGGCTACGCCGGGCTGTCGCGGCTCGGTCTCGTCGGATTTCATGGGAGCACTCCTCGGAGCCTGAACCCGCCTTCTGGCGGCGTCCTTCAGTTGTTATGGATCCCCCGTGTCCCAGGTCACATTCAAGGGGGAGTGCCCTGACCGAATCCAGACGCGTCGGCTACAGGACTCATAGGCGATGCCTATACGCGCCCGCGCACCCGTTGATCCAATCGTCGTCATGACGAGCGCACATCACCACATCGCCCTGATCCCCGGCGACGGCATCGGCCGGGAGGTCGTCCCGGCGGCGCGGCGGGTCCTGGACGCCGTGGGCGAGCGGCACGGCGTCACCCTCGCCTACACCGAGTTCGACTGGTCGTGCGAGCGGTACCTGAGCCAGGGCGCCATGATGCCCGAGGACGGCCTGGACCGGCTCCGCGAGCACGACGCGATCCTGCTGGGCGCGGTCGGCCACCCCGGCGTGCCCGACCACGTCTCGCTGTGGGGGCTGCTGATCCCGATCCGGCGCCGCTTCCACCAGTACGTCAACCTGCGTCCCATCCGCGTGTTCGAGGGTGTGCGGAGCCCGCTGCGCGGCGCCCGCCCGGGAGGCGAGGACGGCGGCGTGGACTTCGTGGTGGTCCGGGAGAACGTGGAGGGCGAGTACAGCGAGATCGGCGGGCGGATCTACCGCGGCACCCCCGAGGAGGCCGCCGTCCAGGAGTCGGTGTTCACGCGCGCCGGGGTCACCCGCATCCTCGACTACGCCTTCGACCTGGCCGGGCGGCGGCGCGGGCGGCTGACGTCGGCGACCAAGTCCAACGGGATCGTGCACACCATGCCGTTCTGGGACGAGCTGGTCGCCGAGCGCGCCGCCGCCCATCCCGGCGTGACCTGGGACCAGGAGCACATCGACGCCCTGGCCGCCAAGTTCGTGCTGCGGCCCGAGCGGTTCGATGTGGTCGTCGCGTCCAACCTGTTCGGTGACATCCTCAGCGACCTGGCGGCGGCGGTCGCGGGGAGCATCGGCATCGCGCCGTCGGCCAACCTCAACCCCGAGCGCCGGTTCCCGTCCATGTTCGAGCCGGTGCACGGCTCGGCACCGGACATCGCGGGACAGGGCATCGCGAATCCGCTGGGGACGGTCTGGTCGGCCGCCATGATGCTCGACCACCTGGGCCACCCGGAGGCCGCGGACGCCGTCACCGGCGCGATCACGACGGTCCTGGCCGAGAGCGACGTCCGCACCCCCGACCTGGGCGGCACGGCCACCACCGCCGAGTTCACCGATCGGCTCGTCGCGGCCCTGTGAACGCCGGGCCGGTCAGGCGGTGAACAGGACGAGGTTCACATAGCGCGGCCCCGGGCGCACCACCCGGCTCAGCAGGCCCCGCGTCGCCTGCGCCGCGGTCTCCCTCTGCCGGGCGATCAGGTCGTCGATGTCGAGAGGCGTCCACCGCCCGTCGACGAGCACCCGGCCCTTGTACCCCCAGCCCTCCAGCAGCGCGACGACGGGCCTGACGGGCCGGCGGTGCTCCTCCAGCTCGACGAGGATCGCCGGCCGGTCCCGCTCGATCGTCGCCCGCGCGCCGTGCAGGGCGGGCAGCTCGTGGCCCTCGATGTCCATCTTGATGAAACGGACGTCGCTCAGCCCCAGGCTGTCGATGGTCACCTTCGGGACCCGGACGGGACGGCCGATGCGCCGTTCCACCGAGGCGACGCCCACCAGCACCGACGACGGGACCCACAGCTCCGCCTGCCCGCACTCGTCCGACGCGGCGGCATGGACGATCTCGCAGCGGGGGAAGGCGCGCCGCAGCAGCCGCACCAGTTCCGGGGCGGCCTCCAGCGTCACCACCCGGTCGGCCGAGCGCGCGAGCCTGGCGGTCCAGGGCCCGAACCATCCGCCCACGTCGACGGCCGTCCCGCCGGGGGTCACGAACTCTTCGGCCCGCGCCAGCTCCGGTTCGATCCGCGGGTAGACGGCCCGGACCGCGACGCCGATCATCCGCGGCGGGACGGCGCGCGCCACACGGTGCACGACGCGAGGTGGCGGGCCGCTCCGGGGCGCGGATTCCTGAGCCTGCACCGTCCTCGCCTCCGAACCGCCTCGACCGGAACACCGAACCGCCGACGTCGGAGGCAGGAAGGGAGCGGATGCCCTCGCTGGATGGCCTCATGCCCATACGTCGCTGAACGATCCGGAGGCTAGCCAGGCCGGAGCCCGGCGGCAATATCACCCGGCACAACGAATGCGTCACGGAAACACCCCGCTCACGGCGTCCCCCGCCGGCCGTGGCCGGTGGCGGTCTTGATCCGGCGACGCGGACCACGGATTCTTGAGGCGGAGGTGACCGCCGTGGGTTCCGGCTACCGGGTGCTCAGCGACGAGCAGGTGGAGCATTTCCTCGCCAACGGCTACGTCGTCGTCCGCGGCTGCTTCTCGGCCGACGACGCCGAGGAGTTCACCAGCACCCTGTGGACGCGGCTCGGCTACGACCCCGACGACAGGACGACCTGGGCGGAGCCCTCGGTCCACATGCCGGACCACCGGGAGATGGACATCAGGCGGTTCGCGCCCAAGGCATGGCTGGCGGTCTGCGACCTCCTCGGCGGCGAGGAACGCATCGCGCAGCCCTACAACTGGACGGACGGCTTCATCGTCAACTTCGGCGAGGGCGCCGACCGCCCCTGGTCACCGGCCTCGCCCGACTCACCCGGATGGCACAAGGACGGCGACTTCTTCCGGCACTTCCTCGACTCGCCCGAACAAGGACTGCTCACGCTCGTGCTGTGGTCGGACGTCCGGCACCAGGGCGGGGCCACGTTCGTCGCGGCGGACTCGGTCGGTCCCGTCGCCCGCTACCTCGCCGAGCACCCCGAGGGCGTCCACCCCGAGGACTTCCCCTACCGGGAGCTGATCGGCCAATGCTCGCGGTTCGTGGAGGCGACCGGGCGGCTCGGGGACGTGTACCTGATGCACCCGTACGTCCTGCACGCGCGGGCGCAGAACGTGCTGCGCCTGCCGCGCGTCATCACCAACCCGCCGGTCACGCTGGCCGAGCCGATGCGGTTCGACCGGCCCGACCCCCGCGACTTCTCCCCCGTCGAACGGGCCGTGCTGCGCGCCCTCGGCACCGACCGGTACGCGTTCCACCCGACGCGGCCCCGCGAGCGGATCGTCCCGGAACGGGTCCGCCGCCACGAGCGGATGAGAGCCGAGGAACGGGCGCGCCTGACCGGCTGACCCGGCGGCACGCCCGACCCCGGCACGGCCCTGATCCGGGCGTCCCCGTCCTGGGGGCAAGACGCCGGTCATGGCGGCCCGCGAACGTCAGCAGGTGCCGAGCATCGAGGTGAGCGCGCTCTTCTCCGCGCTGTCGACGGTGAGGCCGTAGAACCACTTCACCTGGATCCAGGCGCGAGCGTAGGCGCAGCGGAACGAGGCGCGCGGCGGCTGCCACTGCGCCGGGTCCTTGTCGCCCTTGGACTGGTTGACGTTGTCGGTGACCGCCCACAGCTCGGGGCCGCCCAGGTCGTTGGCGTACGACTCGCGGCGCGCGGTCGTCCAGCTCCACGCGCCGGACGCCCACGCCTCCGACAGCGGCACCATGTGGTCGATGTCCACGTCGGACGCCGATGACCAGGTGGCGCCGTCGTATGGGGAGAACCAGGTCCCGGACGTGGCCGCGCAGGAGGAGTCGGTGACCACGTTCGTGCCGTCCCGCTTGAGGACCTCTTCTCGGGTGTTGCACGCGCCGGACACGGTGCTCCAGTGCGGGAACAGGTCGCGGTCGTAGGAGTCGCCGTGCGACTCGGCGGCGACGGTCAGCTGGGCCAGGCGGGACGCCGCGGTGGCGGCGGACGGGATGTTCGGCGGGGTGGCGGACGCGGGCGCCGGCACGGCGCCGATCAGGGCGGTGCTGATCAGCATGCTGATCGAGACGGCGCCCAGGGCGCGGGCGAGCGGGAGCGGTCGTCGCATCGGGGAGTGCCCTTCTGCGGCCGTGCCCGGCCAGGGGTCGGATCCCCCGGTGAGAGCGGGCCCGGCGGCACTGCGACGGTGACATTTCGGTCAATTTCCATAAATATCACCACTTGCCTAAACGACTCCGCGCGCGTGGTCGGACACTGCCGGTCACCGCCCGCGCCCGGCCCGGGGAGACGTGGGTCAGCCGATGACGCCGCCGTCATGGCGGCCGCCGCCGTCCTCGCCGGACAGGTGGCGGGTGAACGCCTCCATGACGTCGTCCGGATGGACGGCCAGCCAGTCCGCCTGCACGAACACGTGCGCCCCGAACCGCTCCCGGAGCCGTCCGGCCGCGCCTCCCGAGGGCGCGTCCACCCCGGGGGCCAGCGTGATGCCGTAGAGGAGGCGACCTCCGGCCGGCAGCGGGTCGACGGACTCGACGTCGTCCCAGGCGACGTCGATCCGGTTGCCCGGCGCCCGGAGGTGGAGCCGGCCGGAGGTCATGGCCAGGTGGCACCGGAGCGTCAGGCGCCGTACGGCGAGCACCGCCATCGGCGCCATCACCAGGCTCCACACGCCCATCGCGAAGGCGAACCCGTACTCGCCGGCGGCCAGGCCCAGCACGATGCCCAGCAGGCCGCCGAGCGTCACCAGCAGCGTGAAGGCGGCCTGGGCGGCGAACCGCCACCGCGCGAACGGGATCACCAGGGCGCGGACCGGCCCATCGCCGAGCTCGATCTCCCGCTCCTCGGGCTTTCCGTTCCAGCGCGGCGGAGCCGCGAGCGGCGCGAACACCAGCAGCGCCGCCCCGAACAAGGCGAACGGCACCGGCCCGTAAAGCGGGCCACCGGCCAGCGCGAGCGCGCAGGCCCCGGCGATGGACACCAGCCCCACCAGGGCCGTGACCACGGCCTGCGCGGACGAGCCGGACCGGTTCACAGGAACACCTCTCATGGATCGGGCGATCCTCTCGAAGCGGTCATCCTGCCATGGCCGAAACATTCCCGCCGACCGGCGGGCACCGGGAGAATGGCGGTCATGCTCGACGCACAGCGCGCGGCCATCGCCGACGAACTGGAGATGCGCGGGTCACCGCTGTGCGACTGCGCCGGACACGGCCCGGCGGTCGGCCGGACGACCGGTGCCGCGATCGCCCATCACTGCTGGTGCGCCGCGGTGCGCGCGTCCGCCCTGGCGCGGCGCGCGGCGTCCGCCACCCGGCACGCCCGGGAGTGCGGCTGCTCGGACGCCGACCGGGAGGCCGCGCTGTTCTGGGAGGGCGAGTTCCAGGCCCGCCGCCCCGGCGGCCGGGCCCCCGGCCCCGGCGCCTGCTGACCTCAGTCGCCGGGTGGCAGATGCTCCTCGGCCCAGGACGAGATCTGCTCCAGGGCGGGCATGAGGGCCGCGCCGCGATCGGTGAGCGCGTAGGAGACGCCGACCGGCGGCCCCTCGGCGACGGTCCGCTCGATGAGGCCGGCCCTGCACAGGTCGGCGAGCCGGTCGGACAGCACGGAGTCGGAGATCCCGCCGATCGCCCGTGACAGCTCGCGGAAGCCCGCCGGCCCCTCGCGCAGGGAGCCGAGGACGACGGCGTTCCAGCGCTTCCCCAGGAACTCGAAGGCGCGGGCGAGCGCGGCGTCGGCGCGGACGCAGGCGTGGGCCACCGAGCCGCGCCCGGTGGCAGTGGCGTTGGCGGTGGTCCGTTTCGCAGTCCTTGCCATGCCTCTAGACTAGCGCGCACGATGTCACTAGGAATTTAGAAGTGACTAGCAATGTTGCAGGGTCTACGGGTCTGAGTGAAGGGAATAGAGGAGAGATGTCCGACTACGGGCACGAGCTGGAGTTCGGGGCCTTCATCACCCCGTCCAACGCGGAGCCGCGGCAGGTCGTGGAGCTGGTACGGACCGCCGAGGCCGCGGGCCTGGACCTGGCGACCTTCCAGGACCACCCCTACCAGCCGCGTTTCCTGGACACCTGGACGCTGCTGTCCTACGTGGCCGCGCGCACGGACCGGATCCGCCTGTCCGGCAACGTGCTGAACCTCCCGCTGCGCCCACCGGCGGTGCTGGCGCGGGCGGCGGCCAGCCTGGACCTGCTCAGCGGGGGCCGGTTCGAGCTGGGTCTGGGAGCAGGTGGTTTCTGGGACGCCATCGAGGCCATGGGCGGGCGGCGGCTCACCCCCGGGCAGGGCGTCGACGCGCTCAGCGAGGCGATCGACGTGATCCGGGGCGTGTGGGACGCCGGCAACAAGGAGCGCTTCCGGGTGGACGGCGAGTACTACCAGGTGAACGGGGCCAAGCGCGGCCCGGCACCGGCACACGACATCGGGATCTGGCTGGGCGCGTACAAGCCGCGCATGCTGCGGCTGACCGGCGCCAAGGCCGACGGCTGGCTGCCCAGCCTCGCCTACGTCCAGGGGCTGGACGAGCTGGCCGCCGACAACCGGATCATCGACGAGGCCGCCGAGGAGGCCGGGCGGTCACCGGCGGCGGTACGGCGGCTGATCAACGTCGGGGGCCGCTTCGGGCACGCCCGCGGCGACCGGCTGCTGGCCGGACCTCCCGCGCAGTGGGCCGAGCAGCTGACGGCGCTGACGCTGGAGTACGGGTTCGGCACCTACATCCTGGCCGGCGACGACCCCACCGCGCTCCAGATCTTCGGCCGCGAGGTCGCCCCCGCGGTGCGCGAGCTGGTCGCGGCCGAAAGGAAATGACCATGGACTACGGGCACCCCCTGCGGTTCGGGACGTTCCTGACACCTGCGAGCGACGACCCGCAGGCACCGGTCGAGCTGGCCGCGCTGAGCGAGGATCTGGGGTTCGACCTGGTCACCTTCCAGGACCACCCCTACCAGCCGCGTTTCCTGGACACCTGGACGCTGCTGTCCTACGTGGCCGCGCGCACCGAACGCATCCACCTGGCCGCCAACGTCCTGAACGTGCCGCTGCGCCCCGCGCCGGTGCTGGCACGCGCGGCGGCCAACCTCGACCTGCTGTCCGGCGGGCGCGTCGAGCTGGGCTTGGGCGCCGGCGCCGCCCCGTACCGGGACGCCGCGCAGGCCATGGGCGCCGAGCGGCTGACGCCCAGCGAGGCGGTGGACGCGCTGGAGGAGGCGATCGAGGTCATCCGGGGCCTGTGGGCGGGCGCCGACCGCTCCCCACTGCGCTACTCCGGCGACCACTACCGGCTGGACGGGGCCGAGCGCGGACCGGCGCCCGCGCACACCGTCCCGATCTGGATCGGCGCGCTGAAGCCCCGGATGCTGCGGCTCATCGGGCGGGCGGGCGACGGCTGGCTGCCGACCCTGCGGTTCCTGCCGCCAGGCGGGCTCGCCGAAGGAAACGCGATCATCGACTCGGCCGCCGAGGAGGCCGGCCGCGACCCGCGCGAGATCCGGCGGCTGCTGAACGTCGAGCCGTTCGACGGGCCGGGCGACCAGTGGGCCGCGCGGCTGCTCCCGCTCGCCGTGGACCACGGCGTCGGCACGTTCATCCTCATGTCGGACGACCCGGCGACGATGACGCGGTTCGCCCGCGAGGTCGTCCCGGCGCTGCGCGCGGCGGTGGACGCCGAACGCTCCGCCCGCGGCGTGCGCACCGGTACCGTCCCCAGCCTCTTCGTCCGCGAGCGGCGGCATCGCGGCATCGACTACGACGCGGTCCCCGCGTCCCTCAAGGACCTGGCGGTCGAGCCGGGGGACGCCGCGTACGCGAGGGTCCGCTCGAACTACCTGCGGGGCGGCTCACCCGGGCTCGTCCTGCGGCCCCGCACCCCGGCGGAGGTCGCCGACGCCCTCGCGTACGCGCGCACGCAGCCGGTGAAGCTGTCGATCCGCAGCGGCGGGCACGGCATCAGCGGACGGTCCACCAACCATGGCGGCATCATCATCGACGTGGGCGCGCTCAACGCCATCGAGGTCCTCGACAAGGACACCCGGCGCGTCCGCATCGGGCCGGGCGCGCGCTGGCGGGACGTCGCGGCGGCGCTCGCACCCCACGGCTGGGCGCTCACCTCGGGCGACTACGGCGGTGTCGGCGTCGGCGGGCTCGCCACGGCCGGCGGGATCGGCTGGCTCGTCCGCGAGCACGGCCTCACCCTAGACCACCTGCGCGCCGCCGAGCTGGTGCTGGCGGACGGGTCCCTCGTGCGGGCGAGCGAGACCGAGAACCCCGACCTGTTCTGGGCGGTGCGCGGCGCGGGCGCCAACTTCGGCGTCGTCACCTCCTTCGAGTTCGAGGTGGACGAGGTCGGTGACGTGGCCTTCGGGCAGTTCGTGTTCGACGCGTCCGACACCGCGGGCTTCCTGCGCGCCTGGGGCGCCGCGATGGAGGCCGCGCCGCGCGACACGACCACCTCGGTCATCATGGGGGCGCCGCGTCCCGGGATGCCGCCCATCGCCCAGGTGATGGGGGTGGTCGACAGCGACGACCCGGAGACGGTGGTCGAACGCCTCAAGCCCATCGCCGAGGCGGCGCCGCTGCTGGACTACTCCATCGAGATCAAGCCGTACGCGGCGGTGATGGACGCGCCGCCGTCCGCCCACGAGGCGCAGGGCGAACCGGTCACCCGCGCCGGGCTGGCCGAGCATCTCACGCCCGAGCTGGCGGAGGCGGCCGCGGCGCTGGTGCGCAGCGGGCAGGTGTACTTCTTCCAGATCCGTTCCATGGGAGGCGCCTCCGCCGACGTGCCGGCCGACGCCACCGCGTTCGCCGGACGGTCCGCCAACTTCCAGCTGAGCGCCTTCGGCGCGAACCGGCAACGGCTGAACCGCGCGTGGGAGGCGCTGAGCCCCCACATCTCCGGGACGTACCTCAGCTTCGAGACCGACACCCGTACGGAACGGCTGCTTGAGGCATGGCCCCCGGAGACGCTGCGGCGGCTGCGCGAGCTCAAGCGCCGCTACGACCCGGACAACGTCTTCCGGGACAACTTCAACATCCGCCCCGACGGCGACTGAGCCGTCCCGGGACCGCCGTCTCGCCGCCCGGCCGCCGGGGGACGATCAGTCGCCCTCGTCCTTCAGCCGGGCGGCGAGCCGGTGGTCGATCCGGATGTCGCGGTAGACGGTGCCCGGTTCCGTGCTGCCGGGCAGGTTGGTCCGTTCGGTACGGATCTCGGAGTCGCCGTCCGGGGACGTGTGGGTGTTCTCCTCGATCTCCGGCTTTTCGTGGACGACCAGCTCGTCGGCCCGCGCCGAGGCGCTGATCTCCACGTCGGGTTCCCGTTCGGGCATGGCGCGTCCCCTCCTCAGGCGATCCGCCGCATCGCTTCCGCGATACGGCCCGCCGCGTCCCATCCCGCCTGGACCGACTTCTTGGCCAGCGCACCGGCCAGCTCGCCCGCCGGAAGGTCCGTGGTGTCAGGCGGCTCCTGCCCGCCCCCGCCCTCGCCCCCCGCGGCGCCCTTGGCCGTGTCGGTGACGCCCTTGGCCGCCTCACCGGCGCCCTTGGTGGCCTCGCCCGCGCCCTTGGTCGCCTCACCGGCCCCCGAACCGACATCCTTGGCGGCCTCGCCCGCGCCCTTGGTGGCCTCACCGGCCCCCGAACCGACACCCTTGGCGGCCTCACCGGCACTCTTGGTGGCCTCACCGGCCCCCGCCCCGACGTCCTTGGCGGTTTCGCCCGCCCCCGCCCCGACGTCCTTGGTCGCCTCACCGGCGCCCGAGCCGACGTCCTTGGTGGCCTGTCCGGCGCCCTCCCCGACGTCCTTCGCGGCTTCTCCCGCGCCGGAGCCGACCTCCTTGGTCGCCTCACCGGCTCCGGAGCCCACGTCCTGGACGGCGCCTCCCGCGCCCTTGCCGACGTCCTCAACGGCCCCCTGGGCGCCCTTGCCCACGTCGCTGACCGCTCCACCGGCGCCCTTGCCGACCTCGCCCACCGCGCTGCCGGCGCCACGGGTGAGGTTGGTGAGGATCTCGGGGTTGTGGTCGATCGTCTCCAGCACCCGCCTGAGGATGTGCTCGACGTTGTCCAGGCGCACCTTGAGCAGCGCCTGCGCCTCCACGCCCCTGATCGTCAGCTTGACGCGGCCCAGGCCGACGTCCGCGCCGACGTTCAGGGTCAGCAGGTCGAGCACGCTCGCCTCCAGCGCCACCCGGGCGCGCAGGTTCTCCACCTCCAGGTCGATCTCGTCGACCTTGACGACCGGGACGTCCAGCAGGACGTCGGGGTCGGGGTGCGGCCGGTCGCCGTCGGGAGAGTCCTCGCGGCGGCTGGCGGTGGCGGCGGGACGCGCGGGTTCGGGGCGTCCGGCGCCGGGTGAACGGTCGTGTCCGGTGGGCGGCTGCTGCATATGTCGTCCGTACCGGCGAGGGCCCGGTACGAACCACGCTCGCGGGAACTCTTGCGCAGAAATGGACAGGCGTTGATCAGCCTTAAAGACTCCAGCCGAGGAGGCGGGCCGGGTTGCCGACGAGGATGCGGCGCACCAGATCCGCACCGCCCGCCTCTTCCACGCGCGGCACGAAGCGGCGCGGCAGGTACTCCAGGCCGGGCATTCCCCCGTACGCGCGGTAGCGGGTGCGGCGGGCGACGTCCCCGCCGAGCAGCAGCCGGTCGGCGCCGCCGCGCTCGGCGGTGCGCAGCAGGCAGTCCAGGACGGTCGAGTCGGGCCGGTTCCGGTGCCGTGCCATCCCGTCGTAGCCGAGGTAGGCGCCGGCCGCGCACAGCTCGGCGTGCAGGCCCGGGTCGGGGTTGCGGTCGGCGTGGGCCAGCACGACCCGGTGGGACGCGACGCCCAGCGCGTTCAGTTCCTCCAGGACCTCGAACGCGGCGCTGCCGTACTCCAGGTGGACCATGACCGGTGCGCCGGTGGCGCGGTGCGCCTCGGCCACCCCTTCGAGGACGCGGCGCTCGAACGGGCCGATGCGCCAGTAGCCGATGCCCGCCTTGAGCAGCCCGGCGGCGGGCGCGTCCGGACGCGGCGTGCCCAGGTCGCCGTCCGAGCGGACGCCCTCGGTCAGCTCGGCGACGAACAGCCGGGCGAGCGCGGCGGCGTCCAGGCGCAGCAGCGGGTGGTCGGCGGCGTAGTGCTCGACGCGGTGCGCGCCCGTCGTCAGCACGATGTTCAGGCCGGTGGACGCGGCGATGCGGGCGACGCCCGGGGCGTCCCGGCCGAGGCCGCACGGCGTGGCCTCGACCATCGCCTCGATCCCCGCCGCGCGCAGGCGCCCGGCCTCGGCGCCGCTGCGTTCCTCGTCGTCGAGCTCGTCCCCGGGGAGCAGCGGGCTCACCTGGAACAGGTGCTCGTGGTAGTCGGTGCGGCCGAGCCGGTCGCCGGCGATGTCGCCCAGAGCGGTGCGGATCATCGGACCTCGCCGGCGATCCGCGACAGCTCGTCCACGACCTCGGGGCCCATCGGGAGGTCGAACACCTCCGCGATCACCTGCGACCAGCCGTGGATGAAGTACCGCCAGCCGTCCACGACCGTGAGCCCGGCCGCCTCGCGCTGCGCCCGCGCGGCGTGCAGGAAGTCCAGCTCGCCACGGTAGTTGAGCTCCCAGACGAGCGCGCCCCGGGGGAAGGCCGCGTCCGGGCCGAGCGGCGATCCGGGACGGTCCTTGCCCAGCCCGCTGGCGTTCACCACCAGGCTGCCGGGGGGCAGGCCGTCGAGGAGGTGGTCGGCCCTGCCGTTCACCAGGTGCGTGGTGAGCTTCGTCCCGGTGCCGCCGCGGGCGAGGAGGTCCTCCAGCGCGCGCAGCCGTTCCCCGTCCACGTCCGTGCAGATGATCTCCTCGGGGGCGTCCGGGCGGCGCGCGAGGTACCAGGCGATCGCCGTCCCGGCGCCGCCCGCGCCCAGGCACAGCACCCGGCCGCCGGTCCGCGCGAAATGGCGGGGATCCAGGAACTCCTCCAGCGCGAGCCCGGCCGTGATCGGGTCCTTGGCGTGCCCGATGAGGCGGTCGCCGCGCTTGGAGATCGAGGAGATCTCCCCGGCCAGCGTCCCGAAGTCGTCGATCTCGTCGAACAGGTCGGCCGCCGCCCGATGGATCGCGATCTTGTGGGTGGTCACCAGCGCGCCGCGCCGCCGCGGGTCGTCCCGCATCCCGGCGACCAGCTCGCGGTAGGCGCGCGGCGGGGCGTCCAGCGGCACGTCGTGCCCGACGAGGCGCGCCCCGGGCAGCCCCAGCGCCCGCGCCCACGCGGGGAACACCTTCATGATCGAGGATCCTGCCGTGCTGACCCCCACGAACTCCATGATCTGGTCGTCTCGGCCGCTCGCCTCCGGGGCGCCTCCGGGCACCGCCTTCCCCCCTCGCTTCACTCGCTCGTTCCTCACTCGTCCCGCTCAGCGGGGTGCGACATGGTGCCCCTCGGCCCGGCCGCCCGACGCGGAGAGCCCTAGCGCGGAAAGCACGGCGTCCGTGGCGCCCTGGCCCATCCGGTCCACGGCCTCGACCGTGTGCGCGCCGATGTGCGGCGTGACCAGGACCCGGTCGGCGAGGTCGGGCGCCAGCAGCCCGCCGGGCCGCTCGTCCGCCAGGACGTCGGTGGCGTAGGCGCGCAGGCGGCCGCCCCGGAGCGCCGCCGCCACGGCGGCCTCGTCGACCAGGTCGGCGCGGGCCGTGTTGACCAGGATCGACCCGGGTTTGGCACGTGCCAGCCAGGCGGCGTCGATCAGCGTGGTCCCGCCGGGCGCGTGCAGGGTGACGGCGTCGCAGGTCCCGGCCAGCGTCTCCATGGTCACGAGCGGGACGTCCGCCTCCTCCACGTACGGGTCGTGGGCGAGCACGCGCGCGCCGAACCCCGAGAGGCGGCGCGCCACACCGCGCCCGATCCGCCCGAACCCGGCGACGCCCACGGTCAGCGCGCCCAGCTCCCGGCCGCGGCGCGGGCGCCACGTCCCCTCCCGCACGTCCCGCCCGGCGGGCACGATCTCGCGCAGCGCGGCGAGCAGCAGCGCGACGGCCAGGTCGGCGACCGCCTCGCTGTTGGCGCCCGGCGTGTTCGTCACCGTGACGCCGTGGCCGGCGGCGGCGTCCAGGTCCACGTTGTCGACGCCGACGCCGTACCGGGCGATGACGCGCAGGTGCGGGGCCGCCGCCAGGTGGTCGCGGGTGATGGGCGCGGTCCCGGCGATCCAGGCGACCGTCCCGGCCAGCACCGGGCGCAGCTCGTCCAGGTCGTGCGCGGTGGAGCCGCGCACCACCGTGAGCCCGGCGCCGGTCAGCCGGTCCTCGCAGCGCACCGTCCCGCCGCCGAACGAGCGGGACGTGACCAGCACGGTGCCGCCCGTCATGGGTTCTCCCGCTCGAACCACGGTTCCAGCCGCCGGTAGGCGTCCAGGAAGGAGGCGTGCCGCTCCCGGTACGCGGCGTGCCTGGCCGGGTCCGGCTCGAACTCGGCCGTGACCTCCGACAGGTCGCGGGCCACCTCGAACCCGGGCACCAGGCCCGCACCGACCGCACCGGTGATGGCCGCGCCGAGGCTGTTGGCCTCCTCCTCGACCGTGCGGCGGCGGACGGTGGCGCCCCACGCGTCGGCGAGGATCCGCAACCACAGGTCGCTGGCGGCCCCGCCGCCGATCGCGTCCACCCGGTCCACCGGATGCCCGGCCTCGCGGAACGCCAGCACGCAGGTGAGCAGGTTGAACGCGACGCCCTCCAGGACGGCGCGGGCCATCTCCGCCCGGCCGTGGTGGCGGGCCAGGCCGAGGAACACCCCGCGCGCGGCGGCGTTCCAGTACGGCGACCGCTCGCCGAGGAGGTGCGGCAGGAAGTACAGCCCGGTGGTGTCGGCGTCGGCGGCCTCTGCCGTCAGTTCCTCGAACCGCCGCTCCCCCGCCTCGGGACGCAGCACGTCCGCGGCCCATTCCAGGGACGCGCCGCCCGCCTGCATGGTCGCGGTCGGCACGTACCGCCCGGGGACGACATGGTCGAACGTCATCGTCCGCATCGCCGGGTCGTGCAGCGGCCCGGCCGCCGACAGCGAGATCCACGAGGACGAGCCCAGGTAGGCGTACGCGCCGTCGGAGGGATCGATGATGCCCGCGCCCAGCGCGGCGAGGGGCCCGTCCCCGCCGCCGAGCACGACGGGCGTGCCGGGACGCAGCCCGGTCTCGGCGGCGCGCTCGGCCGACAGCTCCCCCGCCACGGTGGTGGCGGGGACGATCTCCGGGAAGAGCGCGGGGTCGAGGTCCGCGGCCGACAGGACACGATCGGACCACGTCCCGGCCCGCTGGTCGTAGGCGTTGGTGCTGGACGCGTCCGAAGGGTCGGTGACCAACCGCCCGGTCAGCCAGTGGACGGCGTAGTCCTTGGCCAGGCACACGTGGGCGACGCGCGCGAACACGTCCGGCTCGTGGTCGCGCACCCACAGGATCTTCGCCAGCGAGTAGGTGGGGTGGACGCGGTGCCCGAGCAGCCGGTACGCGTCCCCCTCCCCCAGCGCCTCGTTCAGCCGGTCGGCCTGGCGCGTGCTGCGGTGGTCGGCCCAGATCAGCGCGGGCCGGACGGGACGGAAGGCGGCGTCGAGCAGCACCGCGCCCATCATCTGGCCGCTGAACGAGACGGCCCGTACCGCGTCCGGCGCGGTGCCGGTCTCGGCGAGCAGCCGCCGGGTGGCCGCGGCGACCGCCCGCACCCAGTCCGCCGGGTCCTGCTCGGCCACGCCCCCGGCGGCGAACCGGGTGCCGTACCGTTCGGTGACCGCCGCGACCAGCCGGCCGCCGTCCTCGTGCAGCGACGCCTTGTCGCCCGTCGTCCCGAGATCGTGCGCGATGATCATGCCGCTGCCGTGCCGTCCGTCGGGGCGGGCCGCCGCGCGATCCGCAGGTTCCGCAGGTGCTCGGTGGCGACCGCGGCGAGGATCAGCACGCCGGTGAAGATCTGCAGCCAGAACGGGTCGATGCCCAGCAGCGTCCCGCCGTTGTCCAGCAGGCCCACGACCAGCGCGCCGACCAGGGCGCCCAGCGCGGTGCCGCGCGCGCCGAACAGGCTGGCGCCGCCGATCACGCAGGCCGCGATCGCCTGCAGCTCGTACCCGGTGCCCGCGGTGGGCACGCCGTTGCCGAGCCTGGACGCCAGCAGCAGCCCGGCCAGCGCCGCCAGCGTCCCGCACAGCGTGTACGCGGTGATCTGGACGGCGCGCACCGGGACACCGGTGAGCCGCGCCGACTCGGCGTTCGAGCCGACCGCGTACAGGTACCGGCCCCAGACGGTGCGGCGCAGGAACAGCGCCACCACCACGGTGATGATGACCATCAGCCAGGTCAGGTTGGCGACGCCGAGCACGGTGCCGCCCGCCAGCTCGGAGAACCCGTCGGGCAGCGGCTGGATGGTGCGGCCGTCGGTGAGCAGCAGCGTCACGCCGCGCGCGATGCCCATCATGCCGAGCGTCACGATGAACGGCGGCAGCTTGACGACGGCGACCAGCACGCCGTTGATCAGCCCGGCGAGGGCCCCGGCGCCCAGCGCCAGCACGGCCGCCCCCACGATGCTGCCGGTGCCGGTGGTCTCGTACACCGTCTGCGCCGCGATCACCCCGGACAGCCCGACCACCGAGCCCACCGACAGGTCGATCCCCGCGGTGAGGATCACCAGCAGCTGCGCGACCCCGAGGATGGCGTAGATCGACACCTGGCGGCCCAGGTTGTCCAGGTTGGTACCGGTCAGGAACACGTCGGTGGACAGCGTCAGCGCGAAGCCCAGCACGAGCAGGATCGAGATGCCGCCGAATCCGCTGCCGAACAACTGGCCCAGGCCCAGGATCTCGGCGTCCTCGGGCTCGCGGCGGGGCGCGCGGCGGCCGCGCCCCGTGGCCTTGGTGTCCGGCGCGGGTGTCGTCGTTTCCGTCATGAGATCTCCTCGGCGATGCCGTTCCCGGCGCCGTTCTCGACCGGGTCGCGTCCGGCGGCGTGCGCGGCGGCGGCGCCCCGCGGGCTGGCCAGCGCGAGCACCCGCTCCTCCGTCGCCTCGGCGGCGCCCAGCTCGGCCACCAGCCGCCGCTCCCTGATCACCACCACCCGGTGGCAGAGCCCGAGCAGCTCGGGCAGATAGGACGACACGACCACGATGGCGAGCCCGGACGCCGCCAGCTCGGTGACGATCCGGTAGATGTCGGCCTTGGCGCCCACGTCCACGCCCTTGGTCGGCTCGTCCAGCAGCAGCACCCGCGCGCCCAGCGCGCGCCAGCGGGCGATCAGCACCTTCTGCTGGTTGCCGCCCGACAGCGACGACACCGGGTCGGTCCAGTCGCCGAAGCGCAGCCGCAGCCCCTCGGTGGACGCCTCCACATGGCGCCGCAGCCGCGAGCGCTGGACCAGGCCGCGGCGCCCGGCCGTGCGCCAGGACGCGATGGCGATGTTCTCCTCGATGCTCAGCCCCGGCAGCAGCCCGGACTCCTTGCGGTCCTCGGTGAGCAGCCCGATCCCGCGCCGCGCCGCCGCCCTGGTGGACCCGCGCGGCACGGGACGCCCGTCCAGCAGCACCTGGCCGCCGGTGACGGGATCGGCGCCGAAGATCGCGCGAAGCAGCCGGCTGCGTCCCGAGCCGAGCAGCCCGGCGATCCCGACGATCTCCCCCGCGCGGACCGACAGGTCCACGGGGCGCGGGAAGAGCGCCGGGCGCAGGCCGCGGACCTCCAGGCGGGGCGGTTCCTCGTCGCGGGCCCGCGCCTCGTCCCGCCCGGGGTAGAGGTCGGTGATGGTGCGGCCGACCATCGCGGCGATGAGCGAGTCCTCGTCGAAGTCGGCCATGGGGCCGCCGGTCACGCGGACGCCGTCGCGCAGCACCGTGACCGTGTCCCCGATCTCGAACATCTCCTCCAGGCGGTGCGTGATGTAGAGGACCGCCACGCCGTCCTCCCGGAGCGCCTTGATGCGGCGCAGCAGCGCCCCGGCCTCCTCGGCGGACAGCGCGGTGGTGGGCTCGTCGAAGATGACGACCCGCGTCCCGCGCGACAGGACGCGGGCGATCTCGACGAGCTGGCGCGTGGCGGTGGGCAGCTCCCCCACGGTGCGTCCCGGATCCAGGCCGCCGAGGCCGACGCCGTCCAGCATCGCCCGCACCGCCGCCCGCTGGCCGCGCCGGTCGACCACCCCGGCGCGGGACGGGAACGCGCCCATCACCAGGTTGTCCGCGACGGTCAGATCGGTGAGCAGGCTCAGCTCCTGGTAGACGACCCCGACACCGGACTCGCGCGCCTCGGCGGGCGTCACCGTGCGGCGCATGGCGCGGCCGCCGATGGTGTACTCCCCGGAGTCGCGCTGCACCGCGCCCGTCAGGATCTTGATGAGCGTGGACTTCCCGGCGCCGTTCTCGCCCGCCAGGCAGTGCACGGTGCCCGGGTACAGGTCCAGGTCGATGCCGCTGAGGGCCTGGACCTGGCCGTAGCTCTTGCCGACCCCGCGCAGCGTCAGGACCGGACTTCCCTTCGCGCCCGTCGCGGTCATCCGCCCTCGCCCTTGGTCTTCGGCGGGTTGAGCAGCGCGGCGAACTCGGGACGCCCGACGTTCGTGCGGTCGATCAGCACCGCGCCCGGGTCGAGGTTGACCGGCGGCAGCGTGCCGCGCACCGCCATCGCCGCCTCGACCACGCCCTGGTAGCCGAAGAAGAACGGGTTCTGGACCACGATCGCGCTCAGCGTCCCACTACGCACCGCGCTGACCTCGGCCGGGTCGGAGTCGAAGGCGACCGACACCACCCGGTCCGCCGCGTTCTTCTCCTGGATCGCGCGGGCCGCGCCGGTGCCCGAGGTGTTGTTGTCGGCGAAGATCCCCACGACGTCGGGGCGGCTGGTCAGCACGTCACCGACCTGCCCCACGGCCTTGTTCAGGTCGTTGTCGTTCACGAGGGTCTGGACGACCTCCGCGTCCGGGCAGTCCTTGGCCAGGCCCTCCTTGAAGCCGGTGAACCGGTCGATGAGCACCTGCACGCCCGACACCGAGCTCTCATGGACGATCTTGCCGTCGGGGTCGCCGCGGTCGGTGAGGAGCTTGCACAGCCGCTCGCCCGCCTGCTGCCCCGCCTTGATGTTGTCGGTGCCGATGAACCCCTCGGTCTGGGTGGTGATCCGGTTGTCCACGGTGATCACCTTGATGCCCTGCTTGCGGGCGCGGTCCACGACGCCGTTCAGCGCGGTGGACGAGTTGGCCGCCAGCACGATCGCGTCGGCGCCCCGGGAGATCGAGTTCTCCACCAGCTTGACCTGGCCGTCGATGTCGGTCTCGGAGGTGGGGCCGAACAGGCCGAGGTCCACGCCCTGGTCGGCGCCGGCCTTCTTCGCTCCGGCCAGCATCACCTGCCAGAACTCCGAGTCCGTGGCCTTGGTGATCACATCGATCTTGGTTCCGGCGACCCGGCTCTCGCCCGCGCCGCCGGCGTCCGTGCCGCCGAACGCGACCTTGCCGGCCGCCAGCCCGGCCGCGATCGCGACGACGGCGAGCACCGCCGCGACGCCGGGAGAGACATAGCGGATTCGCGTCATTTCGGCTCCTGAGAGGCTCCTGGAAGGGGGTGGGTGGGGTGGCCTCCGTCAGCCCGCTTGGGCGAAGGGGCGCAGGTCGGGACCGTCCGCACCGCGCATGATCCGGTAGCCCATGCCGTGCTCGCGGACCCACTCGTAGTCGTGTCCCGCGTCCCCCGGGTAGACGGCGAGGAAGCGGTACGGCTCGTCGCCGACGTTGACGCTGCGGTGCGCCCAGTCGGGCGGGATGTAGCCGATGGTCCCGGGCTCCATCGGGATCCACTCCGGCCGCTCCCCGTCGAAGAGCAGCAGCCCGCCCCGCCCGGAGAGGCCCAGGTAGATCTCGCCGCGCGGGCGGGTGTGGATGTGGCCCTTGGTCATGTGGTACTCGCCGCCCACCGTCCCGGGGTAGATGGTGGTGATGGACTGGGGCAGCTCGCCCTCCTCCTCGGGGACCGGGGACGAGGCGACCTCGTACACGACGCCGTCCTCGCGCAGGCCCTCCCGCCAGGCGTCGGTGTCGGCGAACAGTCCCTCAAGGTCGGACATCCGGCGGGTGAGCAGCGGCCCGGCGGGGGTCACCCGCCCGTCCCGCGGGTCGAAGGTGACGCGTGTCGGGTACGTCGGCAGCGTCGCGAACGAGGGCAATGCGATCTCTCCTCCGGTCTGATGGGGTAGGGCTACTGTCGTCCTGTAATGACAGGATGTCAAGTGCTGGGCCGAGGGGAGATCGACGAGATGGCGGAGCCCTGGTCAGAGGCCGGGGCGCCGAGGCCAGGGGCCGGGGTCAGGTGTCGTCGCGGAGGAGCATGTTGGGCGCCCCGGCCTCGCGTGTGTGGTGGCGGCGCAGGTTCACCTGGAACCTGCTGCGGTCACCACGGTGGTAGGCGAGGAAGAACTCGACCGGGCGTCCCCCGGCGTCCCAGGCGGTGCTGTGCAGGAGCAGGACGGGGTCGTGCGGCTGGAGCCCGAGCGCGTGCGCGATCGAGGGCGCCGCGGGGACGGCCTCCACCAGCCGCCGTCCATGGTCCAGCTCGACGCCGTACTTGCCCTCCAGCACGCCGTAGAGGGACTGCTCGGAGAAGTCCTCCTCCAGCAGTCCCGGCGCGATGTCCACGGGGAGGTAGGTGTGGGTGAGCACCCAGGGCTCGCCGCCGACGAAGCGCAGCCGCTCCAGATGGACGACGTCGTCGCCCTCGCGCAGCTCCAGGGCGTCCGCGACCTCGGCGGGCGCCGGGACGACCGAGAAGGCCAGGACGCGGCTGCGCAGGATCTCGCCGCGCGCCCGCACGTCCTCGTACAGCCCGGTCAGCGACTGGAACAGCCGCTCGTCGGTCTTGCGCGCGGCGGCGAACGTGCCCTGGCCCTTCCGGCGGACGACGCGGCCCTCGGCCTCCAGCTCGTCCAGCGCCTGCCTGACCACCGTCCGGGAGACGCCGTACTCCTCGCAGAGCGCCATCTCGCCGGGCAGCCGCTCCCCCGCGGCGATCTCCGATTCGAGCCGTCTCAGCAGGAGCTGCTTGAGCTGCGCGTAGTACGGCAGCGGCGATCGCCTGTCGATACGGCCCCCAACCATGGCGGCCAGTATCGCACGAATCTGTCATGTCAGGATGACAAGGGTCTTGATCTGCGGTCAGGCGCCCGGCGGCGGGCGCTTCCGTCCTCCACGCGGACCTGGGCGAACGTCGTCGATGTCCCGTTCGTCTCACCGGGAGAGGCGATCAGCGACATCGGCGAGAGGAAGTGCCCGTGACCACCACCGAACCACGCCCGGCGGCGACCGACACGGCCCGCATCGTACCCGTGGGCGGCGCCACGGCCCCGCGCCCGTCCCGGCTCCGCCTTCTGCGCAAGGCCGGGGTCGCGGTCGCGGGAACCGCGCTGATCGTCGCGGGACTGGCGATGATGGTGCTTCCCGGGCCGGGCATCGTGGCGCTGCTCGCCGGCCTGGGCCTGCTGGGGACCGAGTTCCCCGCCGCTCGCAGGCTCAGCGACCGCCTGAACGCCTACGCCCGCGCCGCCTGGCGCAAGGTCAGGCGTCCCAAGACGCCTGAGGAGCACTGAGCACCTGCCCGAGGGCCATCGCTAGTCGCAGCCCTCGAACTGGGGCACCTGCACGATCGAGGTGTCCAGCCCGGTGCCGCCGAACCATTTGGACACGAACCTGCGCGCGGTGCCGTCCTGGTACATCTGCGTGATGGCCCGGTTGAGCGCCACGCAGCCGTCCGGGTCGCCCTGGCGGATACCGATCCCGGTGTTCTGCTCGCTGATCCGCACGTTCACCAGCCGGGTGATCCGGTCGTGCCTGCGGACCAGGCCCGCCAGGATCACGTCGTTGGTCGTGATCGCGTCCACCGCCTTGGACCTGATCAGGCTCATGCACTGGTCGTAGTCCTTGGCCGCGACGAGCCGCGCGCTCATCCCGTGCAGCGCCAGCAGCCGCCGCGTCGGATCGGCGCCCTCGACCGCGCAGAACCTGCGTCCCCGCAGGTCGCGCACCTCCTTCACGTCGGTCTCCTCGGCCCGCACCATGACGTCCTGGTAGGAGGTGTAGTACGGGCCCGCGAAGGCGATCCGCGTCTTGCGCTCCTGTGTCACCGACAGGGTGGCCAGGACGAGGTCGGCCTTCCGGTCACGGAGGAAGGGAATGCGGTCGGCGGCGAGGACGGGGACGAACCTGACGTCCTTCCCGAGTTTGCCCGCGACGTAGCGGGCGACGTCGATGTCGAAGCCCTCGAACGTCCCGTCCGGGCGCCGCAGGCCGAGCGACGGCAGGTCCGGCCGCACGCCGACGACCAGGGTGTCCTTGTCCAGGATCGATTCCCCGGCGGGGTCCCCGCAGGCGGCGGTCAGCAGCCCCGCCGCAAGGACGACCGCCATGAGCAGACGCATGCCGCCTCCAGCAGAACCACCCGTACCGAACCCACCCGCGGCAACTGCGCGGCCTCCGGATTATCCGGCGCCACGGCCTCCCCCACAAGCCCGTCAGAGTTCGCGGCGCCTGCGGAGCAGCACGATCGTGGCGCCCGCCGCGGCGAGCAGCAGGGCTCCCTCGCCCGCGGCCATCATCGTCGTGTCGCGCGTCCCGGCCACGTTCCGCGTCCGGGGCTGCTCGGGTGCGGTCTCGGCCTGCGGAGCATCCTGTGTGGTGGGTGCCGTCCGGGACGCCGCCGCGCTCGGCTTCCCACTCGCCTTGGGGACGGGCTTCGCCTTGCTCTTGGGCTCGGCGAACACCACATCGGAGCACGAGTAGTAGGTGTCGGGCGTATCGGAGGTCTGCCAGATCGTGTAGACGAGGTGCCGGCCCGACTTGCCCTTGGGAAGCCGTCCCGTGAACACGTACGAGCCTCCACGGCGCGGCGGGTCCTGCACCGTGAGGAAGGGCTTGGGCTCCAGCGCCGACCAGGTCAGCTTCCGCGTGGGACGGTAGCCGTCACGGGTGACGTACATCCGCAGGCCGCCGCGATGCGGAATGGTCACCCGGTAGCGGAAGGTGTGCCGGGCACCGCTGGTCAGCCTGGTGGCGGGCCAGTCCGATCGCGGCAGGTCCAGTCCGCGGAACCGCGCGATGCCCGCACTGCACAGTTCGCCGTCCGGGATCAGCTTCCGGTCGCGCCCGCGCACACCGGGGACCCGTACGTTGTCGAAGTCGGCCAGCGCCGCCGCCCCGCTCACCGACGCCGCCGCCCGGCACGCCCTCGACCGCGCCTTCGCGCCGCCCTCCGGCGAGCAGGCCGCCGCCCGGCTCGGCGGGCTCGACATCGCCCCATGCGTCCCCGCCACCGCCGTCGCCGCCGGAGCGGCGGCCACCACGACCAGCACGAGCCCGGCCACGACGGCCGGCAGGCGAACGGTCACGCGAAGCTCCCTCATATCGCAGGCCCCACACCGGTACGCACCACGCGCCCACGGGGTTCACCCCGCCCTCACCGGCCCCGTAAGCTGCCAAGACTGGTTCACCGGGAGGTCAGTACACATGAGCGGCGAGGCGATGAGCCGGCTGCGGGACATCTGCCTGTCCCTGCCTGAGGCGACCGAGAAGCCCTTCGGAGGCCACACGGCCCCGTCCTTTCGCGTGCGCGACAAGCTCTTCGTGATGACCAGCGAGGACGGCTCGTACATGACGTTCAAGGCGGGCCCCGGCGTGCAGGAGGCGCTGGTGGCGGAGGATCCCGACCGGTTCTTCGTCCCCGCGTACGTGGGCGGCAAGGGCTGGGTGGGCGCCCGCCTCGACGCCGACCACGACTGGGACGAGCTCGCCGAGCTCATCGAGGACAGCTACCGCCTGATCGCCCCCAAACGCCTCTCCGCACAGCTCGACGAGAGGAAATGACCAGGCCGGACTTTCCGGAAGGCGACTGGATGATCACGCTTCTCGGCTCGCGATGACGGGCCGCGCACCAGGGTGATCACGCGTCGCGCGGGCGGTGTCGCTGCGGAAGACACGTTTCCGCGCCAAGCAACTAGGCGTCGCCTTCTGCGAGGCCACCGAGATCTACAGCGGCTTCGAGGGCAATCTGAACTGATCAGCGGACGAGCGTCCGGCCCTTCCAGGTGGTGCGTCCGGTGTGGTGGCGGAGGGCGGAGTCGACCGTCATGGCCGTGTACAGGAGCGCCACCAAGGGCAGGGCCGGGGCTCGCAGGGCCGAGAGGCCGTAGAAGCGGAGCATCGGCGTGTAGGTCAGGCTCATCAGGGCCCAGGCCGTCGCCCCCGCGGCAAGCGTCACGGTCGCGGCGGCCCCTTGCGCCAGCGCCCCGATCACGGTGGCCAGTGGTGGGACCGCGTACACGAGGAGCAGGCCGAGCACCGTGCCCGCCAGCAGGACGGGCGAGTAGCGGAGCTGGTCGTAGGCGCTGCGGGCGACCATGTCCCACAGGTCGGCGAGGCGCGGATAGGGACGGCGCGACACCACGTCGCGGCTCAGGTCCAGGCGGCACCGCCCACCGCCGCGCCGCTTGATCAGGCGCCCCATCGCCACGTCGTCGATGACGGCGCCGCGGATGGCTTCGAGGCCACCGGCGCGTTCCAGGACGCTTCTCCGTACGAGCATGCAACCCCCGGCCGCGGCGGCGGTCCTGCCGTCCTCGACCAGGCGGAACGGGTAGAGCTTCGCGAAGAAGTAGACGAACGCGGGGACGAGCAGGCGTTCCCAGGCCGTGCCCGTGTTGAGCGTGGCCATCTGCGACACCAGGTCGCGTCCCTCGGAGGCGGCGCGCACCAGCGCGGTGAGGGTTCCGGGAGCGTAGGCGATGTCCGCGTCGGTGAAGAGGAAGAACTCGGGTTCGCCCGCCGCCCGCACGCCCTCCGACATCGCCCAGACCTTCCCCGCCCAGCCCTCGGGACGTTCCCGCGCCTGGACGACCTGGACGTTTCCCTGGCCCAGGTCGCGGGCGACATCCCCCGTCCCATCGGTGCTGCGGTCATCGACGAGGATGACGTGGAACCGTCCCGGATAATCCTGGGCCAGCAGCGTCGGCAACGTCTCCGGCAACACCTCCGCCTCGTCGCGCGCCGGTACGACCGCGACGACGGACGGCCAGGAGGCGGGTTCCACCCCGGCGGGAAGCCGCTTCCCGGTATGCCAGAAGCCGCCGTGACCGAACGCCAGCACCACCCATACCGCCAACGCCACCAGCGCAAGGCCAGCCAGAATCCACACGATCGGCAGCCTTCCACCAACGGTCGCGCCCGCCTATCACCCCGCGCCCATCGGCGTGGGTAGGGGGTCCAGAAGGTTCGGCGGCGATGTCGGAGGCCGACCGTATCGTTCGTCGAATCCGCGACCTGATAAGGAGAAGTGCTCATGAAGGAACCGGTCGCCAGGTTCGACCATCGGTTCAGCGATCCGGGAGCGCAGGAGACGCCGTGGCCCGTCACCCGCGAGACCCTGGAGTCGGCGCAGCTTTTCTGGATCACCACCGTCCGCGCCGACGGGAGGCCACACGTCACGCCGCTGGTGGCCGTGTGGCTGGACGACGCGCTCCACTTCTGCACCGGCCCCGAAGAGCAGAAGGCGCTCAACCTCGCCGCGAATCCCAACGTCGTCCTCACCACCGGCTGCAACGAGTGGAAGCAGGGGCTGGACGTGATGGTCGAAGGCGAGGCCCAGCGCGTTACCGACCGTCCTGCCCTGGAACGGCTCGCCGCAGCCTGGGCCGCGAAGTGGGAAGGGCAGTGGCGGTTCCGTCCGAACGGCGCGGGCTTCAGCCATGACACCGGGGGCGCGCCGGATGAAGGGGAGTCCGTGGCCCATGTGTTCGCGGTGAAGCCGTCGAAGATCCTGGCCTTCGGGAAGGGAGGCTTCAGCCAGACCACCTACCTGCCGGCCTCATAAAGGAGGGGCCGTCGCCGATGTCAAGTTACGACTCCCGCCTGCGAGTGGCGTTTTTCGGCCAGGGCGTTTCCGCGAATGTACAACGGCGACCCCGGCATACGACATACTGAATGCACCGGCATGCTCTCGATCAGTTTTCCGGTTGACTTTCCCGATGCCGTCGGATCATTCTCGAACGTAGTGCCGGAAAGGCTTGGACATCTCGCGCCCCGATGACCCGTGCCTCACTCGGGCGAGGCCGGTGATCCCGGACGAGCGGACTGTGACAGGAGAGTGGAATGCCTCCACCGGAGTCGGCGGCACTGGACGGCCCCGAGAGTTCGGAAGGCGCCCGGGAAACGGACCCGGCGGCATCCGCCGAATCGACGGCACCGACCGAATCCAGCACACCGGCCGAACCGGCGCCCGCGGAGCCCGAAACGGTCACCGACCTCGCGGCACCCGCCGACCTCCCGCAAGACCCGCCACCGGCCGAACCCGCGAAAGCCACAAAGCCCGCAGAGTCACCGGAGCCCACGGAACCCGAAACGGTCGCCGACCTCGCGCAACCCGCGCCACCGGCTCAACCTGCGGAAACCGCCGAACCCACAGAGCCCGCACAGCCGCCGGAATCCTCGGAGCCCGGACCGGTTGCCGGACCTGCGGGGGCTGCCGAACCCGCGGAGCCCGGAAAGCCTGCGGGGTCCCCGGGGGCCCCAGGGTCCTCGGAATCCGTTGTGTCCTCGGCGGCCGCTTCTGCGGCCGCTTCTATGGAACCGGGTTCGGCCGGGTCGGGTACGGCCGTTATCACAGGTGGGTTCCGCACGCGGATGCCGCGCATTCAGAAACCGGCCGTCCCTGAGGGTTTCCGCCTTCTGGAGCGGTGGCGGCAGGTGGCGGTGCTCGCCTGCGTGGCCGTCAGCGCGATCACGGCGCTGGTGGCGGTCGCGGTGCCGGTGACGGTGGCGGCGCGGCAGCTCGGGTCGCATCGCTATCTCGGGCCGCTCTCGGGGCTGGAGGGCCCGGTGTCGGCGGTGGCGTTCAGCCAGGACGGCGAGACGCTGGCCACGGCGACCACCACGGGCAGGATCCAGCTGTGGGACGCCACGTCCGGGGAATCGCTGAGCGCCTCCGACCCGGACGTCCCCTCCCGGTTCGACGGTGGCGGTCAGGTCTCCTCGCTGGCGTTCAGCCCGGACGGTGAGAGCCTCGTCGCCGGGGTCGGCGGCACGGGCGGCCCGGTACGGGTGTGGACGGTGGAGACCGGCGAGGCCCGCACCTTGGGCAACACCTCGGCGAGCGCCGCCGCGGGGCCGTCGGCGGCCTTCGTCGGCACCGGCGGCGACCGGCTGGCCGTGGCCACCACCGACGGCGTCCGGATCCTGGAGGTCCCCGGCGGGCGCGAGGTCGGGCGGCTGGCCGACCCGGACGCGGAGGTGGTCAGCCTGGCGGTCAGCCGGGACGGCTCGGTCCTGGCGGCGGGACGCGGCAACGGCACGATCCAGCTGTGGAACGTGCGCTCGGGGCGGCCCACGGCCACCCTGCGAGGCCACATCGACGCGGTGCCCGCCGTGGCGTTCAGCCCGGACGGCCGCACCCTGGCCAGCGGCGGCGCGGACGGCACGACCCGGCTGTGGAGCCTGCCGGCCGGGACGCAGGCCGCGATGCTGACCGGCCACAACCAGCAGGTGCGGTCCCTGGCCTTCAGCCCGGACGGTTCCACGCTGGCCAGCGCCGGGCCCGACTCGCCGATCCGGCTGTGGGACGTCGGCGGGCGGCGCGCCTTGGCCGTGCTGAGCGGGCACCGCACCGGCGCCGCGGCGGTCGCCTTCAGCCCCGACGGGCGGACGCTGGCGTCCGGCGGGGTCGGCCCGACCACCTGGCTGTCGGACGTCTCCGAACTCCCCTCCTGACCGGTCACGAAGCCGGCTCCCTTCATGACAGGAGCACGCATGACACCCCGGACTCCCCTCACCCGGCGCCGGCGCTCCCTGTCCGTGGCCGCGTCCACGGCGGGGACGGTCACGCTGACGCTCGCGCTGACCTCCTGCGCGGTGGACAGCGGGCCGGGCGGGCTCAAGCTCACCGACGTCAGCCGCGAGTCGTCCGCCCAGTCCTACGCCCGCACCCTGACCTCGTCGGCGACGTCGCTCACCACCGCGCTCGCGGCGATCGAGGACGCCACCCGGTACACCGACGTGTCGCAGCGGCTGTCGGCGGCGCGGCGTGCCGCCGACCAGGCCAAGACCTCGCTCAACCTGATCACTCCGCCGCGTGAGGCGGCGGGGGCGCACAGCAGGCTTGTCCTGGCCCTGTTCCAGTTCAGCCGCGACATGGCGGCCACCGACAGGGCCGTGCAGGACCAGAGGCTGTGCACCATGCCCGCCGTCCGGTACCAGGTCGGATCGTCCGACGGGGCCAAGCGGTTGCGGGAGGCCGTCGCGCAGTTGCGGGCCGCTCAGGGCGGGTACTCCTTCCCCGCCACCATCGCCGACCCCGGCGAGCTGACCGAACGCCGTGAGCGCAACGGCCGTTTCCTCAAGTCGGGCCGGCGCGGCGGTCGCGGGAACCTCACCATCGACAACAACGGTGACCAGGACGCCGTCGTCAGCCTGACCCGGAACGACAAGGCCGTCTTCGTCGTCTACGTCCGCAGCAAGTCCAAGGCCACGATCCGCGGGGTGCCGGACGGCACGTACACGTTGTTCTACACGACGGGCGTCGACTGGGACAGCGGCGCCAAACGGTTCTCCAGGGACTGCTCGACCCGGGAGAACCTGTCCGACACCGTCTTCCAGACAACGGTCGGCGGCGGCTTCATCCGCTGGCGCAACTGGACCTACATCATCGCCCCCGACGGCGGCGGCAACGCGCCTTCCGCACCCGTCGAACCGGACGACTTCCCCGCCGACTGACATCCCGCGAGGAAAGGCGGAGAAAGGGTGGGTTACCGCTTCTCGTCCTCGGCGCGCATTCCGTAGGCGTCGTAGCTCAGCTCGCCCGCCAGCCAGCGGTCGCGCAGCCCGGCCTCCTTCTCCAGCCGTGCCCGGACGGCGTCAAGGGTCGTGTCCACGGCGTCGGCCGGGACGGCCATCGCGCCGTCGTCGTCCAGGACGACCAGGTCGCCGGGCGCGATCGTGGTCCCGCCGATGGTGACGGGAACGTCGATCGAGCCACGGTGGTCCTTGGTCGCGCCGCGGACACGGCGCCACCGCGTCCACACGGGCAGGCCCAGTTCGCGCAGCTCGGCCACGTCCCGGACGGAGGCGTTCACCAGCACCCCGGCGGCGCCGCCGGCCTTCGCCTGCGTGGCGAGGAGGTCGCCGAGCAGGGCGACGGGCCGCGGCTCCGGCATGGTCAGGACGAGCACGTCCCCCGGCCGCAGGTGCGCCATGACCTCGTGGACGGCACGGTTGTCGTCCTGCCCGCACAGCGCGATGCGGGCCGGGCCGGCGACCTTCGCGCCCGGCAGGACCGGCTCGAAGTCCTCGTCGAGCAGCCCGACCCTGCCGCCCGCCTCGTAGACGGTGGCGACCCCGGCCGCGGCGAGTTCGGCGGCGGCGTTCGCGGCGCTCACAGGGTCCCCACCACGTTCGGCAGGAGCCGCTGGAACGCCTCCGCATGGCGGATGGCGCTGTCGCCGGTGACCTTGCGCGCGTGGTTGCCGCGCTGCTCGGCCCGTTGCTTGTAGTACTCCTGGAGGTAGACCTGCGCGGCCATCGCCGACATCGCCTCGACCTTGCGCTCGAACACCGGGGTGATGTCGACGTACACGGTCGGCACGAAGCCGCACAGCTCGGGCTGGTGCGGTTCGAACACCAGGAACTCCGAGGGCGGCGCCGTCGTGAACCCGCTGGCGACGACGGCGCCGGACGTCATGAGCCGCGCCCGCTGCACCGCCGCGTGCGCTACGGGGTGGTCCGGGTTGAACGGATCGCGCTCGGGGTGGGTGAGCACCACATGCGGCGCGAAGTCGCGCATGAGGTCGGTCAGCCGCCGAAGTCCCTCGGCCCCCACCTCCAGCGGGTAGTCGCCCAGGTCGAACGCCTCCAGTCGGGCGCCGACCGCCGTGGCGGCCTGCTCCGCCTCCGCGTGCCGGATCTTCTTCACGTTCTCCTCGGTCTGGCCCGGCTGCTTCCACAGCTCGCCGGACTCACCGCGTTCCCCGTAGGACAGGGCGACCACGATCGCCTCGCCGCCCGCGGCGGTGTGGCGGGCGATCGCCCCCGCCGCCCGCCACACGAAGTCGGCGCTGTGCGCCCCCACCACCAGCAGCCGCCGCCGCTCGCTCATCCGCTCGTCCCTTCCGCCGCGCCCGTCGGGGTGGTCTCGCCCCGGTGCCGTTCCTGGTCGGCACCGGCCAGCCACCGGCTGTTGTGGACGGCCATGACCCGGATCTCCTCGTCGGTGAACCCCTCGGCGAGCAGCCGGTCGGCCAGCAGCGCCAGCCCGTCCTCGACCGGCGGGTTGAACGGCTGGCCGAGGTCGCTGGAGAGCACCGAGTGCTCGGGACCCACGGCGCGGATGTTCTCCAGCCACAGCTCCCAGGTCACCTTGCCGGTGTAGGGGGTGGTGAAGCACCGTTCGAGAAGGGCGCCCTTCGCCGCGAGCGCGCGCTGCCGGTCCACCGCGATCCGCTGCGAGGTGAACTCGGGATGGGTGATCACGATCCTGCGCACGCCCTCGTCCACGGCGGCGTCGACGACCGCGTCGATCTCCGCCGCGCTGAGATGACCGGTGGCCAGCGTCAGGTCATGCTTGGCGATCACCCGCAGGACCTGCCGGGTGGCGTCCAGCACCGTGCCGTCGGGGCCGACCACGTCCACCGGGTCGGCGGCCATGCCCTCCTCGCGCAGTTCCTCCTGGAGCCGCGCCCACATGGGCGGGCGCGCGCCCTCGGGGTCCTGGGCGGTGCACTCGCGCTGGTTGGCGCTGTCGACCGTCGGCAGCCACACCATCTGCGCGCCGCCGCGTCCGGCCACCTCGACGGCGATCGGGTTCATGCCGCCGACCGAGCCGTTGAGCGTGATGGCCCCGACCGCCCCGAACCCGGGCACGGCGGCGCGCACGACGGCGGCGCGTTCGGTGGTCGGGACGTAGTGGGACTTCAGGACGAACCCGGCCAGCCCCACGTCGGCGAACCTGGGCGCGAGGGCGAGATCGTCGATCCGTCTGTTCATCACGTCGGGCGCGACGTGGATGTGCACGTCGTAGGCACCGGCGACGAGCTCACGCGCCCGCCCGGACGGGACCGGATGCTCCGCCATCGCCACCCCTCAATTTGTCGCCATACCGGTGGCAAAGATTGTTAACAATCTCGGCGACATCGTCAAGTGGGGTGACGAACGACTCACATAGAGGGAGCGACGAACGCGGCCGAACGGTTTCACAGGTGCGCGGCCAGCTCCCGGTCGTTGCCATGAGGATGCACCCGGGCGTCCTTCTGGAAACCCATGTAGTAGGAACCGCTCGCGCCGGCCACGTCGGCGGACGCGGCCGGCCACACCAGCGGGCCGGCGCGGCCCGAGGGACGGATCGAAGCGGACCGCCGCGATGCCCGTCCCCTCGACGCGGCGCGCCGGCTCCCGCGTGAACAGGATGTTCATGAGCTTGGTGGTGCCGTAGGCGAGCCAGCCGCCCCCGTACCGGCGCCGCTTCCCATTCCAGGTCGTCCATCCGGAGCCGGCCGAACCACTTGCCCCGGCTGGAGGTGGTGATCACCCGTACCGGCGCGTCCCGGGCCGACTCGCGCGGCCGTGGCAGCAGCAGCGCCGTGAGCAGGAACGGCGCGAGATGGTTGGACTGGAAGGCCGGCTCGCGCACGGCGGCCAGCGAGGCGACGTCGCAGGCGACCGGCTCGGTGATCACCACCGTCCTCCCCGCCATCGGGCCGGTCATGAGACCCGTCCGGGGTGCTCGGGCTCGCGGGGGCTGAACGGGCGGGCGGTGATCCGCCCAAGGCGGCTTCCCGCGCGGCGTGATGGCCGGGCCGTCCTGAAGGCGGCGCGGCGGAGCCGGATGTGCGAGCCGGGGTGACAGATCGGCCCGGCTCCACCAGACTGGCTGCCCGTGAGCGCCGCGAGACCGCCGGCGGCCCGCGCGGCCCGTGCCGCGGCGGACGCCGGACCCTCCCGGGACCGGTAGATTGCGGTTCTGGTCCGCTTTTGCCGCGCTTTCACATCCACCTTAGGTCCGCGGTGGCAGGGTGTGACGCGCGTGGTGTGTCGTCGAGCCCGGAGCGAGTGAGGAAACATGTCCGAGGATGACAAGCCCCGGGGTGAGCGTACGGTCAAGGCCAAGCCCACGGCCAAGCTGCCGAACGCGAAGAACATCCGGAGCCCGGAGTTCACCCCGCACGGGATCAGCGGAGGGAACCGCAGCCGGGGCCCGCGCCCGTCGGGCAAGACCGCCGCGCAGGCCAAGAGGCAGCGGCGCATAGGGATCGCGCTCTCGGTGGTCGCGGTACTGGCGATCACCGCCGGCGTCACCTACATCGCGACGCGTCCGGGCCCGGCGATCGCCGCCACCGGCGCGCTGGGCAAGGCGCCGAAGGTCAGCATCCCCAAGGACCTCGTCCCCTCCGGCGGCCTCAAGGTCACCCCGGTGATCAAGGGCAACGGGCACAAGCTCGCCAACGGCGACACCGCGATGGTGAAGTTCGTGTTCTACCAGTGGGCCAAGAGCACGGACATCAAGAAGCCGAACGAGAGCACCAACAAGAAGATCAGCTCGTCCTGGGAGCGCCCCGCGGGAGAGCAGGTGCTGCCGATGACCGTCGGCAAGACCGAGCTCAAGGGCCTGGACAAGGCCCTGGTCGGGCAGACCGCCGGCAGCCGGGTGATCGTGCAGATCCCTCCGTCCGAGGGCTTCGGCCAGTCGGGGCAGCAGATGGGGCTCTCCGGCACCGACTGGGTCGTGTTCGTGGTCGACGTGCTGGACGCCTACCCCAAGAACGCGCAGGCGCAGGGGACGCCGAAGAAGCTCGGCAAGGACCTGCCCGCCGTCGGCGCCATGGAGGCCGGCAAGGGGCCGAAGGTCACCATCCCCAAGGCGGACCCGCCCAAGGATCTGAAGGCCGAGACCGTCATCGAGGGCACCGGCGCCACCACCACCAAGAACGACGTCGTGGTCGTCAACTACCGTGGCCTGCTCTGGCGGGACGGCAAGCAGTTCGACTCCAGCTACGAGCGCGGCCAGCTCTCCTCGTTCCCGCTCAACACCACCGAGGGCGCCACCGGGTTCTTCAAGGGCCTCCAGGGCAAGAAGGTCGGCAGCCGCGTCCTGCTCGTCCTGCCGCCGAAGGACGGGTACGGCAAGGAGGGCAACCCCCAGGCCGGCATCAAGGGCACCGACACCCTGGTCTTCGTGGTGGACATCCTCGGCGTCATGCCCAAGTGACCGTTCTCACCTAGCACCGGTCCCAAGAACGCCGGACGGCGGGGCATCCGATTCGGATGGCCCGCCGTTCGCCTTTCCGGGATCCCGTTCGCGGCGGGAAAAAAGGAAAGACAACCGCCGAGGCCCCCCGTTCGTCCTTACTGAAGGGAGCACTGTGCCATGAGTCCCGACGCGCCGCCATCGTCGCCGCCCTCGGGGTATCGTCGGTGTCACGAAGCAGTCGCGGGGGGCTTGTGAGCAGCAGCGATGAGAGCCCGACCGCGGGCCGCGCGGGAGAGGACCCCGCCCCGGGCCCGAGCATAAGCCGACAATCCCACCGATCCGAGAATGACGACATCGCCGCGAACATGAATGAGAACGGCGTCCCCAGCGACACCGAGACGGACCTCGAAACCGATTCGACGAACGACGACGCGCCCGGCGACTCCGGCTCCAGCGCGGAGAGCGATCCGTTGAGCGGCACCGTCTACGGCGACGACGCCTTCGATGAGCCCTCCGGCACGGACGCCGTGGCCGGGCCCGACGAGCCCAAGGACGCGCCCAGGGACACGCCCAAGGACGAGGCCGAGGTCCCCGACGCGGACGCGACCCGCCGTGACCTGACCGTGCCCGCGACCTCCGTCACGCCGCCCGCAGCGCCCCCCAGCATCGTTCCGCCCGTTCCGGACGAGACCGAGGAGCCCGCCGCGGCGGCGGGAGGAGGCTCGGGGCGTCCGCCCGGGAAGCGGCGGGGCAGAGCGGCCCGGTACGGACGGCGGGCGCTGTTCGGCCTGCTGGCGTTCATCGGGCTCTGCCTGGCCGCGTTCGGGGTGGCCTACCTCATGACTCCCGTCCCGTCCCCGCAGGAGGAGGCGATCGCGCAGGGGCCGACCTTCTACTACTCCGACGGCAAGACGGTGATCGCCAAGACCGGGGTCAACCGCGACGCGGTCCCGATCGACGAGATACCGAAGGGCGTGCGGGACGCGGTGATCGCGGCCGAGAACCGCAGCTTCTACCGCGACCCCGGCGTGTCGGTACGCGGCACCACCCGGGCGCTGTGGTCCACGCTGACGGGCGAGCAGCTCCAAGGCGGCTCCACCATCACCCAGCAGATGGTCCGCAACTACTACGGCGGCATCGGCAAGGAGCGCTCGGTCGACCGCAAGCTCAAGGAGATCATGGTCGCCCTGAAGGTGGGGCGTGAGAAGGACAAGGACTGGATCCTTGAGCAGTACCTCAACACCATCTTCTTCGGCCGGGACGCCTACGGCGTGCAGGCCGCCGCACGGGCCTACTACGGCAAGGACGTCAAGGAGCTGACCGCGCGCGAGGGCGCCTACCTGGCGGCGGCGATCCAGCAGCCCAGCAGGTTCGCCGACCCGACCGGGCCGAACCGCGCCATGGCCGAGCAGCGCTGGCGGGCGGTGCTGGCCAACATGGTCAAGGACGGCGCGATCAGCCAGGCCGAGGCGTCCGCGATGACGTTCCCCATGCCGGCCAAGCAGAAGATCACCAACATCCTCAAGGGCCAGAAGGGCTACATGGTCAACGTGGCCAAGAAGGAGCTGATCGAGCGCCGCGGCTACAGCGAGGACGAGATCAACCGGTCCGGGTTGAAGATCATCACGACCTTCGACAAGCGGCTGATGGACGCCGCGCGGAAGGCGGTGCTCGCCAACTCCCCGGACGGGATGAGCAAGAGGATCCGCACCGGGCTGGTGTCGGTGGACCCGAAGACCGGTCAGGTGCTGGCCTTCTACGGCGGCCGTGACTACCTCACCGAGGCGCTGAGCAGCTCGTTCGGCGACTGGGCGCAGGCGGGGTCCGGGTTCAAGCCGATCGTGCTGGCCGCCGCGCTGAACGACGGGATGAAGCTGTACGACTCGGTGAACGGCTCGTCCCCGCAGTACTACAACGGCGCGCGGGTGGAGAACGACGGCGGCCGCAGCTACGGCTACGTCAGCCTGGTCGAGGCGACCCGTAACTCGGTCAACACCGCCTACGTCAACCTCGGCCGCGAGATCGGGCTGGACAAGGTGACGAAGATGGCCGAGAAGATGGGCATCCCCGAGAGCCAGCTCACCGCCAACGGCGCCAACACCGCGCCGACGTTCCCGCTGGGCGTCATCTCGATCCACCCGGTGCAGCAGGCGGGGGTGTACGCGACGTTCGCCGCCGAGGGCGAGTACCACACCCCGTACGTGGTCAAGTCGGTCACCAACAACGAGGACCACAGGCGCACGTTCAGCGAGCCGGGCAAGCGGGCGTTCAGCCAGGAGGTGGCCCGGGACGCCACGTACGCGATGGAGCAGGTGGTCAGGTCCGGCACGGGAACGGCGGCGCGGCTTCCCGACGGCCGCGACGTGGCGGGCAAGACCGGCACCACCGACGAGGGCCGCGCGATCTGGTTCAACGGATTCGTCCCGCAGCTCGCCACGAGCGTGTCCATGTTCCGCAGCGACAGCAAGCCGCTGAGGATCCCCGGGTACGGGGTGTACGGCGGTGTCCTCCCGGCACGGATCTGGCACGACTACATGACCGAGGTCGTGACCATCAAGGGCTACCCGCCCGAGTCGTTCGGCGCGCCCTCGGTCAACACCGGCGGCGACTACTTCGGGCGGCCGTCCGACACTCCGGGTGACGAGCGTCCCGACGAGCTGAACCCGACGCGCCCGCCGGACTCGGAGGAGCCGGAGGAGCCCTCGGACCCGCCCACCGACGAGGACCCCGGCCTGCCCCTCCCGACCCCCGGCAGGCCGGACGATCCGGATGACGGCGGTGGCGGAGACGACGAACCCGGAGGTGTGGGGCGGCCGGGCGGCCCCCGCCCCAACGTCTTCTGACGATCGACGCCGCCCCGCGTTCCGCGCGCGGAGGCGGCGTCGATCTGCTCGAACGGCCCTGTCTTGGTGGACGTGCCGGGCGGGGCGCTCGTCAGTCGCAGGCGCCGCCGATGCGGTCGGGCGTGGCGGCGATGACGCTGCTGAGCTGGGCGGCGTCACCGGTGCCGACGGCGTTGGCGGCGGTGCGAAGGTGGTCGGCCTCGGACTCGAGCGCCTTCTTCAGGTCCTCGTCCTCGGCCGTACGCGACAGCCCCTCCACGCGCGCCGCGAGCTGCTCGGTGGACTTCTTCCACTGCGCCGGATCGTTCGCGGACACGGTCCTGACCTGCGTCATGTACTGCTGGAACGCCGCCTTGGCACTGGCGCAGACCTCGTCGGTGTTGCCGCCCAGCAGCCCGCACCCGCCCAGCAGCCCGGACGCGCCGAGCAGCACCGCTCCCCCGGCCAGTGCCCGAACCGCCCTGTATCCCATCGCGTCCTCCGCTTCGTCCCCGTCCCTACCGGCACATGCTCCCGCAACCGGCCTATACTTCGCATGAGGTCATGAGCGCCAGCGCCAAGCCCCGGCTCGCTGGCCGGCAACCCTTCGTCCGCGATGGGGTGCCCCGGGTGATGACCCGGCCGGACGCGGCACCGCGCTCCGGCAAGCGCGGATCCCGTGGCCGGGTGGCCGACACCTGACGGGGTCCTGGAGCCCTGAGGAGGGTCGCCCATGTCCGGCGCAGTCAACGGCACGTTCGCCCACCGCACCTCGCGCCTCCGTCCCCCGTCTTCGCCGTCCCACGTACTTGCTAAGACGCCGTGGAGCGGCGGTGAGGTCGCGGAATTTCCGCGCGTCATCGGTGCCGACACGGTCGTCCCCTTGGACGGGGGCGGAAGCACCACCTACGCCAACTTCGACTACGCCGGGAGCGCGCCCTGCCTGGAGGCCGTACAGGAGGCCGTGACCGCCGCGCTCCCGTACTACAGCAGCGTCCACCGTGGCGCGGGGTACGCCTCCCAGGTCACCACCGAAGCGTACGAGCGGGCGCGTGAGACGGTTCGCGGCTTCCTCGGGGCGTGGACGCGTGCGGCGGTCGTCTTCACGCGCAACACCACCGACGCCATGAACCTCCTCGCGCACGCCGCGCCGCCCGGGACGACCACGGTGGTGTTCGAGACCGAGCATCACGCCTCGCTGCTCCCCTGGAAGCGCGCCGTTCGGCTGCCCGCGCCCACGACCCCCGCGGAGGCGATCGCCGCCGCCGACCGCGCGCTGGCCGGCGCCCCCATCGGGCCGCGGCTGCTGGTGGTGACGGCCGCGTCCAACGTGACCGGCGAGGTGTGGCCGATCGCCGAGCTGGCCCGGACGGCGCGACGCCACGGCGCCAGGATCGCCGTGGACGCCGCGCAGCTCCTTGCGCACCGCCCGCTGGACATGTCCGCGCTCGGCCTCGACTACGTCGCCTTCTCCGGGCACAAGCTGTACGCGCCGTTCGGCGCGGGCGTGCTGGCGGGCAGGGCGGACTGGCTGAAGGCAGCCGCCCCCTACCTCAAGGGCGGGGGCGCCACCGCGGCCGTCACCGGGCGCGGCGAGTCCGTCCGCTGGTCCGCCGACGTCCACCGGCGGCACGAGGCGGGCACGCCGAACGTGCTGGGCGCCATCGCGATCGCCGCGGCCTGCGAGACCCTCACGGCCATCGGGTGGGAGGCGCTGATCGAACGCGAGGAACGCCTGCTGGCCAGGCTGCGCGCCGGCATCGCGACGCTCCCCGGCGTGCGCGAGCTGTCGCTGTGGGGCGGCCATGGCCCCCGGGTGGGGATCGTGTCGTTCTCGGTGGACGGCTGGAACGCTCGGGACGTGGCCCTTAGGCTGTCGGAGGTCCATGGCATCGGCGTCCGGGATGGAATGTTCTGTGCCCATCCTTTGGTGCGGCACCTGCTCAACGGCGAGCCGGCGTGCGCGTCCGATGCGCCGGCCACGGCGGTGCGGGCGAGCTTCGGCATCGGTACGGCCGAGGCGCATGTCGATCGGCTTGTGGACGCCCTCGCCCACGACATCGCTGGGGAACTTTCGGCCTGTTCGTCCATGTAGCGTAAGGCGGGTCCGTAACTTGCGCGTCAAGAGCCCGGTCGCCGGGCGCGGGGCGGGCAGGATTGTGCCCGGCCGGGTCCGGCGGGGCGGGATGCAGGTGACGCGCATGCCAGCGCGGGAGGAAACAGGGGGTGGCGACCGTGGCCGACGCGTGGCGGCCCACGTCGGAACTCGAGCGCCGGCTGCATGAGACGGTGCGGAGCGGTGACCAGGAGGGGTACTTCCGCGTGCTCGCGCAGAGCGAGCTGGTCATCCCCGTGCCGCCGGACCGGATCGACGACGTGCTCGCGGACCGGGACAAGCCGACCTGGCCCGTCCAGGAGGAGGAGGGCCGCACGCACGTGCTGGCCTACACCTCGGCGGCGGCGATGCGGGAGTGCCTGGGGCCCGCGTACCGGCACTTCCTGCGGCTGAGGTTCACCGACCTCGCCCAGACCTGGCCGGACGCCCGGTGGTGGCTCGCGGTGGACGTGCCCGCGCGCGGGGCGGACGAGGTGGTGCTGCCGATCGAGGCGCGCATGCCCTCCTGGTTCATCAAGCAGGTCGTCGAGGGCGACACCGGTCTTCCCAAGGCGGGCCGTGACACCCCCACCTCGCTCCCGTCGTCGACGCCCGCGCCTCCGCCACCGGCGCCGCAGGCACCGGCACCCACACCCGTAACGGACGCGCCCGCGCCGGACGGCGGCACCGTGCGGGAATCCCCCGCCCCGACGCCTGCGGCGGCCGACGCACCCCCGCTGGACGCGCCCGCCCCGCAGGCCCCGGCCGCGGAGGCTCCCGCACCGGAGCCCCACGCTCCGGATGGCCCTGTGCCGGAGCCTTCGCAGTTGCCCGAGGGCGGCATGGCGCCGGGCCTGAGCGAGGAGACCGCGGCGCCGCAGCCCGATGCCGCCGATGTCACGCGCCTGGACAACCCCGTCGTCCCCGACGTTCCCCCGGCCGCCGCCGCGGACGCCGAGGCACGCGATGACCAGGCGCAGTGGGAGGAGCTTCAGGGCCGGCACCGGGAACTGCCGCGTGAGGAGCAGCGGCGTTCGGAGTTCCAGCCCGCCAACGACGTCGAGCGGGACCTCTTTCGCGCGGCCACCACCAACGACCACGACCTCTTCCTTCAGTCGCTGGCCGACGCCGAGGTGCTGCTGCCCGTCCCCGAGGACCTGGACTACCTGTCACGGCCCGGCCGTCCCGGCTTCCCCTGGTCCACCAGGGAGGTCGACGGGACGACCGTGATCCCGGTGTTCACCTCGCGGGAGCGTCTGGTGGAGGCGGCGCGGTCCGCCGGAACGGGCACCGACTCCATCGCGCTGCCGTTCACCGTGGTGCTGCGCTACTGGCCCGACCGCGACCGCCCGCTGGCGGTCAACCCCGGCTCCCCCGCCGGCGGCACGATCCTGGCCGAGCAGCTGTCCGGCCTGGCCACCTGGGCGGACCAGCGCGCGGCCCGCCGCATGTCCGAGGGGTTCGAGCCGCAGAACGACGTGGAGCGGCGGCTGTTCGACGCGGCGCTGCGGCGCGACACCGACGGCTTCTTCAAGGTGCTGCTGGGCGCGCAGGTCCTGGTCCCGGCCGACCCGGAGACGCCGTGGGGCATCGCCCCGGACGACCCCGCGTTCCCGTGGCGGCCCGTCCCGGTGCACGGCGCCGTCGCGATCCAGGTGTTCACCTCGCTGAAGTGGATGAACGAGGCGATCGGGTCGTCGCGGTTCGTGATGCCGACCCTGCTGGAGATCGTCAACGCGTGGCCGGACACCGAATGGACGCTCATCCTCAACCCGGGCACGCCCATCGACGCGACGCTGCCCGGCGAGCGGGTCCGCGCCCTCGGCGGCCCGCCGCACTCCGGCACCGGCGACTCCGCACCGGCGGCGCCCGCCGCGCCCCCCGCGCCCGCCCCCGAACCCCCGGCTCAGCCAGGGGAGACCGGGCCGCCCGCCGAACCGGAACCCGTTCATGCCGAGGAGCCCGAGACGATCCCGTCGGCGGCTCCCGCGTCCGCGCCCCCGGCGCAGGCGGCCTCGGCGAACGAGGCGGCCGACACCCGTCCGCCGCCCCCGGAAACCGAGTTCGAGCCGGGCAACCGGATCGACCAGGAGCTGTACGAGGCGGCGCTGGCCGGCGACTCCGACGCGTTCCTGCGGGTGCTGCTCGGCGCCAACGTGCTCGTGCCGATCCCCGCGGACGCGCCGCTGGAGGTCACGCCCATCCAGCGCGAGTTCCGCTGGGAGGCGGCGCTGCGCGGCCCCTCCGCCGTCCAGGTCTTCACCTCCCTGGTACGGCTCCAGGAGGTGCTGCCCGAGTCGCGGTTCGTGTACGCGGACTTCCGCGAGCTGATCGGGGCGTGGCCCGACCCGGAATGGGACATGCTCCTCAACCCCGGCACCCGGATCGGCGCGTCCCTCCGGGGCGACCAGGTGCGGGCGCTCAGCGAATGGGCGGTCCGGGTCGGCCTGGTGCAGCCGCGTCCCGAAGTGCCCACGCCGCCCCCGTCCCAGCAGCGGCCCGACGCCACCGTGGCGGACCTGCCCCCGGTCCGCGCCGCCGAACCGGCCACCGCGCAGGACCTCGCGACCGCGCCTTCGCCCGGCGCGCCGCCCGCGGCCGAGGTCGAGGAGCCCGCCCCCGCGCGGGCCCCCGTTCCAGGGCCCGACCCGGAGGCCGAACGGTCCCCTCAGCCCACGATCATGCAGAAGGTGGTGCCGCACCACCACGTCGACTGGTACCTGCAACAGGGCTACGACCGGGTCGGCGGCTTCGTCCACCCGACCTCCGACGTCGCCGAGTTGCAGACGCCGCTCCAGCTGTACGAGACGCTCGGCCTGCTGTACGACGACTCGCCGTTCCGCCCGGACGACCAGGGGGTGCACGTGATCCGCTGGCCCGCGTACTGCCCGGACCTCTACCGCATCCCGTTCGGCGGCCAGACCGAGGAGGAGCTGGCGGCCTGGGGCGACGCGGGCTGGGTGGTCGAGCGCCCGCCGTTCCTCGGCGGCGGGTTCGCGCCCGGCAGCGCCGGGTCGATCCGCGAGTACAAGGTGGACAGCGTGCGGCTGCCCTACGGCGCCGAGATGTACCACCTCGGCGCCGACGGGTCGGAGCGCTTCGTCGCGATGTACGACCCCGACCGGCTGGCCTGGCTGCGTCCGCAGAACGGCACCGCTCCCCAGCCGGATGGGTGGGACGGCCAAGGCCAAGGAGCCGCGCAATGATCCGCGACGGCTACGTGGCGCGGTGGCTCGGCCGCGAGTTCGAAGCCTCACCGGGAGCCGACGGAGAGGTGCGGCTCTACGCGCCGGAGCCGACCGACGGCTTCGAGGAGATGCGTCCCGGGCGGTTCCGCCGCGTCGTCCCGTTCTTCGAGGTCGAGGAGCTCCGTTACGTCCGTACGACGTGCGTGTGGCGGGGCGAGCGGTTCGTCGTCGTCGGCGAGCACGACGGCTGGCTGCGGGTCGAGTACACCGGCGGCCGCGCGCCCGTCGCCGAGAGCCTCGGCCTGGACAGGGTCGATCACGGAGTGTGGCAGGCATGGGCCCCGCGCGCGGAGATCCAGGATCTTCAGGAGGAATTCAGCTGATCACATAAAGAAGCGCCCACGGTGTTGCTTTGTCGCATAGTTCCGTGTTGGCATGTTGGCTGCGACATTCGGGGGTGCAGGCATGCCCTCGGCGGTCAACGGCGACACGTAGGCGCGACGGAGGTGCTGGGGCTGTGCTTCACCGATCGGCAGGGAAACCGATCCTGATCGGCCTCGGCGCCGCGGCGATCCTCGCGGCTGGAGCGGTCCCCGTCCTGGCGGTCCCGCCGGAGCCGCCGGGCCTGCCCGCCGAGCTCAGCACGGACGGGAGGGCCATCACGGTCCCGTCGACCCTTGAGCGGCTGTCCGAGGAGACGGGGTTCAAGGGTGTGACCGTCAAGGCGACCATCGGCGACGCGCCGGCGACGCTGGACACGACCTGCCCCGGAGGCGAGGCACCCGACGATGACGTCTGCGACCTCTCCGAGGTCGCGGACGCGACCGCCACGATCTCCTACCGGATCGCGCTGACGGGCGACATCGCCGAGGACACGGTCGTCACCCTCACGGTCACCGCGACCTTTACCCCCGAGGAAGGCGAGCCGGAGCCCGCCGAACCACGCACGACGAAGATCACCTTCCAGGCGCCCGAGCCCGATCCGACTCCGACGCCCACGAAGCCGACTCCGACGCCCACGAAGCCGTCCCCGACGCCCACCGACAAGGGCGAGGACGACGACGACAAGGACGACGACGGCGACTCGTCGAGCTCCGGCTCGGAATCCGGGTCGAGCGGCGGCTCGTCGTACACGCCGCCGGCCCCGAACGCGTCGTTCGGGGGCCCGCAGAGCCCGCGGATCGCGTTGCCGCCGCCGCTCGCCCCGCCGAGCCCGTCGGTGGCGCCGCAGTCGGCGCCGGTGCCGCAGAGCAGACTGCAGAACAACAAGGCCCCGGTCGCCCAGGACCTGACCTTCGAGCGGATGGCCAGCACCCAGGTGGCGTGGCTGGCGGCGCTGCTGGTCGCGTTCTCGGTGCTGCTCACGCAGCTTCGGCTCGGACGCAGGCGCGTCGCGCCGGGGCGGGCGTACGCGACGTCCGGGCGTCGGGTGGGCGCGCACCGCCGTCCGCGCCGCGGCCTGTTCGGCAAGTGATCGACGGCCGCTCACACGGCGCGCATGAGGCTGTGGCAGGCGATCGCGGCGGCGGCCACCACGTTCAGGGAGTCGACGCCGTTCGCCATCGCGGCGGGGCTCATGGGAATGCGCACCGGCTCGTCCGACTGCCGCAGCCAGCGTGAGGAGAGGCCGTCGCCCTCCGTCCCCAGCATGAGGGCGACCTTGTCGCCGAGCGGCGCCCTGTCGATCGGCGTGGCCGACGGGTCGGGGGTGAGGGCGAGCAGCTTGAACCCCGCGTCCCTGAGAATGGCCAGGTCGTCGTGCCAGTTGGTCATGCGCGCGTACGGGATCGCGAAGACCGCCCCCATCGACACCTTGATGGCGCGCCGGTACAGCGGGTCGGCGCAGCGCGGCGACAGGACGACGGCGTCGACGCCGAGCGCCGCCGCGCACCGGAAGATGGCCCCGACGTTCCCGTGGTCGACGAGGTCCTCCAGGACGAGGGCGCGCCGCGCCGCCGCGACGGTCTCCGCCACCGGCGGTACGGGGAGCCGTTCCATGGACGCGAGCGCCCCGCGGTGCACCGGGAATCCCGCCACGGCCTCGACGGTGGGGTCGTCGGCCACGTACACCGGGGCGTCCACCGTGCCGAGCAGGTCGGCGAGGGGCTCCACCCAGCGCCGGGACATCAGGAACGAGCGGGCGGGGTAGCCCGCGCCGACGGCGCGCCGGATCACCTTCTCGCCTTCGGCGATGAACAGGCCGTGCTCGGTCTCCAGCCGTTTGCGCAGCGTCACGTCCCGCAGCCCGAAGTAGTCGGCGAGCCGCGGATCGCCGGGATCGGAGAGGTGTACCAGCCTGGCCATCCCCTCATTCTGCCCACCCCGCCCACCCGGGCCGCGCCTCTCGGTCAGGGCAGGCGGATCACGGCGAGGACGGCGCGGTGGTCGCTGCCCGGCATGCCGTGGACGCCGTACCCGGTCACGGCGCAGCGCTCGTCGACCAGCACGTGGTCGATGGTGATGGGCCTGCGGATGTCGCCGGTGCCCCAGGTGGGGACGAGCCCGGAGCCCGCGCGGTCGGCGGCGTCGGCGTACCCGCGCCCGATCAGGCGCCGCAGGGTGGCGTGGTCGAGGGTGGCGTTGAAGTCCCCGGCCAGGATCTGGACCGGCCCGGAGGGCGTCGCGGAGGGCAGCCGGCCGATGTCGCGTTTCCACGACTCCTGGTCCTCCGCGGAGAGCGGCGGCAGCGGATGGACGGCGGTCACCTGGACCCGGCGGCCACCGGCGAGCGTGAGTTCGGCCCTCGGGGTCGCGACGCTCGTATCGGGGACGTCGGGCAGCCTGCGCAAGGGGTGGCGCGAGTACAGGCCGGATCCGGAGGCGGCCGGCCGCGTGTCCACGACCGCGTACGGCAGGAGGGTCCGGAGCCCGGCCGCCTCGTACCGCCGCACCGCCTCCCGCGGCAGTTCCTGGAGGCTGAGCACGTCGGCACGGGTGCGCCGGACGAGATCGAGCAGTGCACCGGCGTCGGCCCTGCCGTAGTAGAGGTTCACGCTGAGCACCCGCAGGGCGGGGCCGCGGGCGTCCGGCTGCCCGCCGCCGATCGCCCGCGGCGCCACCGGCGCGACCAGTGCCAGCGCCACGGCGCCCGCCGCGACCGCCGCCCACCGCCTGCGCAGGACGAGCGCGGCGGCGAGGGGCACGGGGGTGGTGGCCGCGGCGTACGGGGTGAAGGCCAGCAGCGGCGCGGCGTACGTCTCGATGAGGGGGACGCGGTCGCCGCCGATCAGCCGTACCGCGGCCCAGGTCCCCCAAGCGGCCACGCCCGCCCAAGCCAGAACGGAGCGCCAGTGGCCGGGCCCGCTCCGTCGTTTCGCCTTCTCGGCCGCCGCCCGTGGTGCGAACGTGGTCACATCGCTCAAGAACGCCCCCCGGCGGCCGTAAGATCATCCCCTACCTGTAAGGACGCCCGGGGCGGCGGTGAGGTTTCGCGCCATCCGTGTGGCGGCGAACGCTGTCCGTGACGATAGCGACGTCATCGACCAAAGCTGCGCATATGTACGGATGACCTGCGTCATCACCATAGATGATCCCTTTGTAACCTTCCGTTCGTACTACTACAGTGCCGGAGAGCATCGAGGGACACGGGTGAATCGAGGCCAGTCGTGAGCGGTCGTCATCGTAATGACATCCCGGAAGGGTCGCCGGGTGACAACGGGAACGACCCCGCCCGCCCGACCTTCGGCCCGGCCGACAACGGCACGTCGGACTGGTTCAGCCCCCGGCAGGGAAGCGGCCAGGCACCGCCGCCGCCCGCCCCGGAGGAGCCGCCCTATCAGGGCGGGAGCGCGGGAGGCGCCGGCGGCGGAGGGTACGGTGACTCGTCCGACACGGGCGGTTACAGACTGAGGCGCCCGCCGAGTGGCTACGGATCGGGCGGGGGCCCGTCGCCGTCCGCGATGGGGGGCGCGTCCCCGCCCGCGGATTCCGGCGGGTACGGCCAGTACGAGTCGATCCGCAGCTCCGACGGTGGCCCGGCCGGCCCCTATGGGGGACGCGACTCGGGTGGCTATGGCTCCGGCGGATACGGCTCCGGCGCCCGCAGTTCCGCCTCAGGCGGATACGGCTCTGGGGGCTACGGCTCCGGCGGCTACGGAAGCGGCGGTGGAGCGGTCGGCCCGGGCGGCTCAAGCTCGGGCGGCTCAGGCGGATACGGAAGCGGCGGCTCCCGCGGCTACGGCAGCGGCGGTTATGGCAGCAACGACCCCGGCGGATACGGGCGTGGCGGCTCAGGCGGTTATGGAAGCGGCTCCGGCAGGGGCGGCTCCGGCCGGTACGGCTCCGAGAGCGGCAGCGGGTCCGGCGACTACGGGTCCGGCGACTACGGCACCGGCGGATACGGGACGCGGCGCAAGCAGAAGCGCAGCAAGACCGCTCTGATCGGCCCGATGGCGGGCGCGGTCGGCCTGGCGCTCCTGCTGGGCGTCGGCGTGTACGCGTTCGCGGCCAACGGCGGCGGCTGCGCCGACGAGGACGCGATCACGCTGAACGTCGCCGCGGCACCCGACATCCACCCGGCCGTCGTGAAGGCCGCGACCCGCTTCAACGAGGCCAGGAACGAGGCCGCCGGCAAGTGCGTCAAGGCCAACGTGACCAGCGCCGAGCCCGCGTCCATCACGACGCTGCTGTCCGGCCAGGGCGTGGCGACCGGCGCCAACAAGCGCCCGGACGTGTGGATCCCCGACACCTCTCTCTGGACGTCCATCGTCAGCGCCTCGCCCAAGGGCAAGCAGTCCATCCAGACCACCAAGACGTCACTGGCCAGCAGCCCCATCGTGGTGGGCCTGCCGCAGACGCTGGCCACCCAGCTCAAGCAGCAGGGCATCACCGCGACCCCGTCCTGGGACAACCTGCTCAAGGCGGCGGGCGGCACCGCGGGCGGCGGCGTCACCAAAAACCAGATGATCCCCGCCGGCTCGGTCCGGCTGCTGGTCCCCGACCCGGCGCGCAACGGCGCCGGCATGGGCGCGCTGATGGTCACCAACACGCTGCTCACCAACGACCCCAACCGCGAGGCCATCTTCACCGGGATCGTGCGCACCGTCAGGGAAAGCATGCTGCCCACGGTGAACGCGCAGTTCGCCCAGTTCCGCAAGGGCCGTACCGGCAAGCAGCCGATCTCGCTCTCCTCGGAGCAGGCGCTGTGGAACTACAACCGCAAGAGCCCGGCCGAGCCCGCCGTGGCGCTGTACCCGGTCGAGGGCACGCTGTCGATGGACTACCCGTTCACCGTCACCACCTCCGACTCCGCCAAGAAGGAGGCGGCCCGGGTCTTCGAACGGGCGATGAACACCGAGGCGACGCGCAACGACGTGCGCGCCGAGGGCTTCCGCGCGCCCGACGGCAAGGCACCGGACGGGTTCAACGCCGAGCTGGGCGTCAGCCCGTCCCGGCCGCGGCAGCTCCCGGTGCCCAAGGCGACCGAGGTCGCGGGCGTCATGCAGGCGTGGGCCAAGCTGACGCTGGGCCTGCGCATGCTCACCCTGATCGACGTCTCCGGCTCCATGCTGGAGGAGGTCGCGCCGGGCACCAGCCGGCTGCAGGCGATCGCGCAGGTGTCCCAGGGCGGGCTCAGCATGATGTCGGACGACACCGAGCTGGGGCAGTGGTTCTTCACCACGAACCTGGACGGGAACAAGGACTGGAAGGAGACCGTGTCGATGGGTCCGCTGGGCCAGCGCATCGGCTCGGTCACGCGCCGCCAGCTCGTGCTGTCCAACCTGCAGAAGATGCGTCCCGTGCCCACCGGCGACACCGGCCTGTACGACACCATGCTGGCCGCGTACAAGTACATGAACGACAGCTTCAAGCCCGAGTTCGGCAACTCGATCCTGCTGCTGACCGACGGCAAGAACGACGACCCCAACGGGCCGTCGCTGAAGGAGACGCTCTCCAAGCTGAAGCAGATGCGCGACCCCAACAAGCCGATCCAGGTCAACATGATCGGTTTCGGCCCCGGGGTGGACCGCAACGAGCTGGAGCAGATCGCCAGGGCCACCGGCGGCGCCACCGCCGTCGCCCAGACCCCGCAGGAGATCTCCAAGATCTTCCTGCAGATGCTCTCCCGCCGGATCCAGAACTGAGCGCCCCGGTTCCGCCGTCTGAGCTGCGCTTCCTTCCCATGAACCCCAGGGGCCACAAAAAACCAAAAAATCTCAGCCAACTCGTGTCAACCGGACCCGGACCTGGGCCGTCTTGCTTATGGAGGCCCGACGGGGAGCGGGGCCGTCGGGCCTCCGACCTGACCCCAGGCCGGTTCCATCCGAGCCCCGGGTCAGCGAGTCACTTTCGTCTTCCGTCCCATGCCGAGGCCCTGCTCCTCGCACCGGCCGGGACGAGAGCCACTCGGTCCTCGATCAGGGGCGACGACAGGGTCCGGACGACTGAAGCCGGATCGGTTCCCACCGGCCGCCGAGCGGCCGATGTCTCAACCCGCGGGAGGACTCTGTGTCCGAATCGTCCAGTCCCGGCTGGCCCAGTCCCGATCGCGCGGACGACGAGCACCTCGCGCGATCGCTGGCCGCAGGGAACGACCCCGAGGCGCTGATCCGGCTTCTGGATCGTTACTCGGGGCGGCTGTACGACTACTGTCACGCGCTGCTACGCGACCAGGAGTCCGCCGCCGGCGCGCTGCACGACGCCCTGCTGGCCGCGTACGCGCACGTCGGCCGGCTGGCGGAGCCCGACAGGTTCCGCGGCTGGCTGTACGCGCTGGTGCGCAACGAGTGCCTGCGCCGCCTGCAGGACCCGCACCGCCCCGCCGAACGGCACGAGGCGCCCGAGGTCGAGGACATGTTCCTCAGCGCCGAGGAGCGCGCCCGGCAGCAGGACACCCGGCGGATGGTGCACAACGCCCTGGCCACGCTGCGCGGACGCGAGCGCGAGTCGCTGGACCTGCTGCTCCGGCACGGGCTGGACGTCCAGGAGATCGCCGCCGTCCTGGCCATCGACGCGCAGGAGGCCGGCGACCTGGTCGGCGACGCCCGCCGCCGTCTCGACGACGCGCTCGCCGCCGTCGTCATCGCCCGCACCGGACGCGAGGACTGCCCGAGCGTCGCCGCGATGGTCCCCGACCCCCAGGCGCCGCTGCCGCAGCCGGCCGCCTACAAGCTCATCAGGCACATCCAGACCTGCGCGGTGTGCACCGAACGCCGGCACCGCACGGTGTCCACCGCGGGACTGCTCCAGGTGCTGCCGGTCGCCATGATGCCCGCCGACCTGCGCGGCCACATCATCTCCACCGCCACCGACCCCGCGTACGCCGGCGACCTGGGCGCGATCGCCAGGCGTGCCGAGCCGTTCGACGCCTGGGGCTGGCCCCTGCCCGCCGAGCGCTCCGGCTACCAGGGCGACGACCAGCGCCGCGGGGGCCCGCCCCGGCTGTGGCCCGCCATCGCGGCGGCCGCGGCCGTCATCGTGCTCGCGGTGGGCGCGTTCCTGGTGGTGCCGGGCGGCTCCGACGACCGCACCAGCGCCCAGGGCCCCACCGGCAGCCCGTCCGCGCCCGAGCCGTCGGAGTCGCCCGCCGACCCGTCGGAGTCGCCCAGCGAGACGCCGACGCCCACCCCGACGACCTCGTCCCCGACCCCGACCCCCACGCCGACGACGCCGACGCCCACCCGGACGCGGACCTCCCGTCCGCCCTCGCCACCCCAGACCTCGCGCCCGCCGGCGCGGGGTTCGCTGGCGGTCGGCAGTTGCAGCATGGCGAACGAGGATCAGGACTCGTGCAGCTTCACCGTGACGGCGGTGGGCGGCCCGGTCATCTGGTCGATCAGCGGCGGGAGCGTCCGAGCGGCCCCCGGCGGCGGCAGGCTGGACCGGGGTGAGTCGGCCACCGTGACGGCGTCCCGTCCCAACGGTCCCTGCGAGCCGGGCAGCGGCACCGTCAGCTTCTTTCCCAACGGCGTGGCGTCGGTCAGCTGGTCCTGCCAGGAAAACTGATCCGGCTCCCCTGAGGGGACCATGAAGCGTCCGGACCGTTCCAAGCGGGCGTCTTCCCTCAACTTTTTCATGATCTCTGCGCGGTCCGAAACCGGGCCATGACGTGCTGTTATCGATGACAGGGTGTGCTGCGACGGTCACACAAATACCTCAAGTCGCAGAAATCTCGGATGTTTGGTGGCAAGATCGGGCGACCGGAGTGCCCTGATCCGCCGGGGCGCTCCGTGGGGACACATCCGAGATCGACTTCACCTGGAGGGCTCCGTGTCCGCTGCGCCAGGTCCCGGGCAGTACGACGATTCACGGCTGGCGGACGCCTTGCGCGCCGGCGACGTGATCGCGCTGACCGAGGTCTACGACACCTACGCCCCGTTCCTGTACGACTACTGCCATGGCCTGCTCCGCGACCGTGTCGAGGCGGCCGGAGCACTGCGCAACACCATGATCATGGCGCGCGAGCACGTCGGCGGGCTCACCGAGCCCGAGCGCCTGCGCGGCTGGCTGTACGCGCTCGCGCGCAAGGAGTGCATGCGCCGCCGCGAGAGCCCCAACCGGCACACCGGGCAGGAGGCGCCCGAGGCCGACGACGGTGACCTCACCCCCGAGCAGCTGGCCCGTCGCGACGAGCGGCGCGCCCTGGCGCACAGCGCGCTGGCCGCGCTGAGCGGACGCCAGCGGGAGGCGATCGACCTCGCCGCCCGGCACGAGCTCGACGCCGTCGACCTGGCGGGACTGTTCGGCATCCCGCCGGACGAGGCCGAGCAGTTGCTGGAGGAGACGCACGAGGACCTGGGCATCGCGCTGCACGCCGCGCTCATCGCCCAGAACCACTGGGAGGACTGCCCCAGCGTCTCCGCGCTCACCGAGTCCTGGCCGCTGGCGCCGCAGGCGGCGCGGTCGCTGATCCGGCACGTGGACAGCTGCCCCACCTGCGGCGGGCGGGAGACGCCGCCGCTTCCCGCCGACCGGCTGCTGGCGGTGCTGCCGATCGCGGCGATCCCCGGCGACCTGCGGCTGGACGTGCTGACCGCGGCGACCGCCGCCGACCGTGCCGACAACCGGCACGCCATCGCCGCCTACGCCGAGCCGTTCACCGCCCGCGGCTGGCCCGTCCCGTACAAGCCGGCCCCGGCGCGCGCACGGGAGCGCCCGGAGAAGCGGGGCGGTGGGCGGATGTTCGCAGCCCTCGCCGGAGGGGCCGCCGCCATCGCGCTGGCGCTGGTCGCGATGACCGCCATCGGGGGTGCGGGCGCGGGCGAGAACAGCGGCTCCGCGGACCCCGACGTGCCCGGCACGTCGGGCGCCCCCTCGGCCGGTGGCGACCCGTCCGACTCGCTCGGCCCCGAGCCGGAGAACCCGGGCTCGCCCACCGCGCCGGCGACCAGCGCCTCCCCGTCGAAGAGCCCGACGCCGTCGGAGTCGCCCACGACCGAGTCGCCGACGCCCACGCCCAGCTCGTCCAGGCCCGAGCCGCCGCCTCCCGGCTCCCTGTCGGTGTCGGGCTGCTCGATGGGCGTGAGCTCGTCCTGCACGGTGCGGATCACCGCGGTGGGCGGCCCGGTGTCGTGGCGGGTCACCGGCACGTCCGGCGCGCTGAGCGCGAGCGGTTCGGGACAGCTCGCGGCGGGGGAGTCCACGGGCGTGCGGGTGTCACGGACCAACGGGCTGTGCCTGGGCCAGCGCCGGGGTTCGGTCTCCTTCTCCCCCGGCGGCTCCGCGTCGGTCTCCTACTGCTGATCGGACGTCCCCGCGTCCCGCCTCGTCAGGGCGGGACGCGGGGACGCGATGGCCGCTACCAGACGGAGCCGTCGTCGAGGATGCGGTGCGCGCGCTCAAGGAGCGCCGGGACGCCCTCGCCGATGGCCTCGAAGCCCTCGCCCACGGTGGCCTTCTGCAGGTAGCGGGCGTGGATGCCCTCAAGGATGACCGCGAGCTTGAAGCAGGCGAACGCGACGTAGAAGTCGAGCGCGTCCAGGTCGAAGCCGGTGATCTCGGCGTACCGTTCGGCGAACCGTCTGCGGGTGTGGAAACCGGGCGCGGCGGTGATCGACGCCCCGACCGGCAGCCGTTCCGCTTGGGCGTCGGACGCCTGCGTCCAGTAGACGAGGGTGAGGCCGAGGTCGGAGAGGGGGTCGCCCAGGGTCGACATCTCCCAGTCCACCACGGCGGTGATCTCCGGCCGGGGCTCCAGCCGCGCGAGCGCGTTGTCCAGCCGGAAGTCGCCGTGGACGAGCCCGGTGAGGCCGCCGTCCTCGGCGGGAAGCCGCTCCGCGAGCCGCGCGACCAGCCGGTCGTACTCGGGCAGGTGGCGTTCGGCGCCGGTGGCGCGGATCGCCTCCTGCGATCCGTCCCACTGCTTGCCCCAGCGCCTGAGCTGGCGGGCCATGTAACCGGCCGGACGGCCGAAGTCCGTGAGACCCGTCTTCTCCAGGTCGACCAGGTGGACGGCGGCCAGCGCCTCGGCGAGCCTGTCGCTGAGCGCGCTCGCCTGCTCGGGCGTCATGCCCGGGGCGTCCTCCGGGGTGCGCAGCACCTTGCCGTCGACGAAGTCCATGAGGTAGAAGCGCGCGCCGATGACCGCTTCGTCGTCACAGAACGCCAGGGTCGTCGGGACGGGGACGTCGCTGCCCTTGCCCAGCGCCGACAGCACGCGGTACTCGCGTCCCATGTCGTGGGCCGTGGGCTGCACATGCCCGAGGGGCGGGCGGCGCAGGACGATGCGCCGGCCGCCGTCCAGGGTGATCCCATAGGTCAGGTTGGAACGGCCGCCCGCGAGCAGGTCCACCGCCGTGATCCGGCCGCTTCCGGGGAGTTCGGCGGCGAGCCACCCGGCCAGGCCGGGGACGTCGATGCCGGGAACCCCGGCCGGGAGTTCAGCGTCAACGGTCATGACCCACTATTAGAACGTGGCTCGATCCGCGGTGTGAACCCCACCCCCTCCTTGTGGACCCGGGAGGGTTCACGGGCATGGCGGCTGACGGCGTCCCATGGTGTCTCATGGCGCCCGCAGGTGTACCGTCGCACATTGGAAACCGGTCTCACCGCATTATCGGAATCGGCTCCGCCGCTCCCGTGGAACAGGCGGCGCGGCTCTATCGCGGTCGCGTGGTATGCGTAACCGGGACGTAACTCACCGGCCACTTCCGGCCGTTTTTCGCAATTTTCTTTCCCTATCGCCGAAGTGGCCCTTCACCAGGGACGACGCGAAGCCTCGCACCCCGGGCACGGCCCGCGGCGGCGGAGAGCCGTGACATGGCCGTGATTGGGTGGTCCGCAAGACTACGCAACGGAGCCGAGGGTCGATCAAAATAGGACGCATTGCCTCGACACCCACGAGGAGCACTTCGTCGAACAACATTGACGGCCGTCGAATCAGCCCGAGGCGGCAGGCCGGACTCACCGGTTCGGCCGGGCGAGCAACGAGGATCTAGCGCCATTCGGGGCCAAGACCGCCCGATTGGGGGGGACACACCGTGGCAGACGCATGGCTGCCGGGAGTCGGACGCATGCCCGCTACACAGGACGGTGGAGCGCTGCGAGGAGGTGCTCCCCGCGCCGTCTGGTTCAGCAGCGAGTCGGACCCCCGCGTGGTCTCGGCGCGTTCCGTGGCCGCCGACCTGCTCCGCAGGCAGACCCCGGCGCATCTGGTATGGAACCCGTGCTCCGGACAGATCGTCCAGCTGGTGCCGGTGAACAGGGCCGGAGGGCTGATCGACGGCCCCGCCGGGCACGAGGGGCGCGTCTGCGTCCAGGTGCTGGTGGTGGGACACGCCCGCGATCCGTTCACCGGAACGGTGCTGAACGGCCTGAACATGATCATGCAATGGCTCGACGCCTGGCGGGTCGAGCGGCGCTGGCCCGCCGGACCGCCGTTGCCCTCGCCGCAGTCCTACCACGCGCAGCGCGCCAGGCGGGACTGGGCACGGGGCGGGCACTTCGGAGCGTCCCAGGTCCCCGGTATGAACCGGCCCGATCCCGGCGGCATCGACATCCGGCGCGTCACGGGGCCGGACACCCCCGTCACGGCCGTCCCGAGGCACCGTCCCACCTTCACGCAGCCTTCGCACCGTCCCTTCACGCCGGAACCGGTTCCGCTCCACCCCGCCCCCGTGCCCGTCGTCGGCCCGGACGACGAGCCGGCCGCCGCCTCCGCGTCCACGCGGCTCGCGGTTCCGCTGCCCCGCGCCGCCGAGCCGGCCGGAGCCTCGCCGTCGCCGCGCCCCGGCAAGCTCACCGCTCCCCTGGCCACCACCGCCCCGTCCGGCGGCGCACAGCTCAACGGCCTGGCGTCCTGTCCGGCGGACGCCGACCATCCGGCCGACGACCTCCGCTCCGTGGAGCCGCCGGGACCGTCCCGTCCCACCGGAGTTCCCTCCGGGCCGTCACGACCAGTTCCCGAACCAGCGAGCACGCGGACCTGAGCTCCCCCAGGTTCGCCGCCGCCCCGTAGCCGATCACCAGGCCGGTCGCTCTCGGCGTGCCCGCGTGGTGCCGTTCCAGGGCGTCCAGAAGGACACCACGGCGCGCAGCCTCGGCGACGGCCCTGTCCACCACGGCCTTGTCCGCCTCGACGACGAGGTGCAACCCGGCCGTGTCGCCCAGCAGGGGCAGGCCGTCGAGTGCCTGCGCCACGGCGGCGCGGCGCCGCGCGTACTCGGCGCGCATCCGTCGCACATGGCGGTCCAGGTCACCGCGTTCCAGCAGGATGCGCAGGGCCTCCTGAGGGACGACGGCCGTACGGTCATTGAGGTCCGTCCTGAGCGCGGCTATGGCCTCGACCAGGTCGGGGCGGGCGACCAGCCATCCCACTCCCATGTCGGACGTCAACGTCTTGGACGTCGTCCCCAGATACACCACCACGTCAGGGTCGAGGCCGTACAGGGCGGGCAGCGGCGCCACGTCGTACCGGAACTCCCCGTCGTAATCGTCCTCCGCTATGAGCGCGCCGGTACGCCGTGCCCACGCCAGCAGCGCTTGGCGCCGCGGTACCGGCAGTACGCCGCCGAGGGGGTACTGGTGGGACGGTGTCGTGTAGACGAGACGCAGTCCGTCCGGGAGCGCGTCCACTATGAGGCCGTGCTCGTCCACGGGGCAGGGCACCAGTTCCATGCCACGCGCCGCCAGCACTGAGCGCGCCTTGGTGTAGCCGGGTTCCTCCACACCCACCCGGTCTCCAGGGCGCAGTACGGCGGTCGCGAGCAAGTCCAGGCCATTTGTGGCTCCCCTTGTGACGAGAAGCCGTTCGATAGGGCAGGCCACCCCTCGGCTGCGTCGCACATAGTCGGCGAGGGCGATGCGCAGGCCGGGCAATCCCCGAGGATCGGGGCGCATGGCGGGAGGCACCGTCGCGGCCAGCCGCCAGGCACGCCGCCACGCGGGCGTGTCCAAGCCCTTGACCCAGGCCACGCCTGGACGCAGGTCCACCATCCCTGGCCGCAGCTCAACGGCCTCTTCTTCCCGTACCGCCGTCAGGACCGCCTCAGCGGACTGCGGCGGAAGGATATCGGTGACGAACGTCCCGGAGCCGTGCCTGCCCTCCAGCCAGCCCTCCGCGTACAACTGCCCGTACGCATCCGTCACCACCATCCGGCTCACCCCAAGCAACCCTGCGAGCGCCCTACTGGAGGGCAGCCGCTCCCCGGCCCTGAGGCGCCCCTCCCGCATGGCGGACCGCAACTGCTTGGCGACCTGCTCGTTCAGCGGCTCGCCCAGGGCACGGTCCACCGACACGGGCAAGTCGAAGTTCCGCAAAGTGGTCTCCAGATATCGATACCAAGTGGCACTACAGAGCATGCCACTTGCCTCGTACGGTAACTCGACATGAGCAGCACACCGTTGTCCTCAACCGTCCGCACCCGGCTGGGCAGGATGAAGGACCGCGCGTTCACCGACCGCACGGACCTCTACGCGATCCTGGACGAAGGCCGGATCTGCCACCTCGGCGTGGTCATCGACGGCTCTCCCCGTGTCATCCCCACCGGGTACGGGCGTTCAGGCGACACCCTCTACGTCCACGGATCCAGCGGCGCCTCCAGCCTGATGGCGGCCCCCGCCCAGGACATCTGCGTCACCGTCACACACCTGGACGGCATCGTCCTGGCACGCTCCCTGTTCCACCACTCGATCAACTACAGAAGCGCCATCATCTACGGCACTCCCCGTCTCGTCACCGGCGAGGACGAGAAGTACGCGGGCCTCCATGCCATCGTCGAACAGATCGCCCCCGGCCAGTGGGACGTCGCGCGCCGCCCCACCCGCAAGGAGATGGCGGCCACGGCCGTCCTCGCCCTCCCCCTGGAAGAAGCCTCCGTCAAAGTACGGCAAGGCCCTCCCGGCGACGAGGACGAGGACTACGCCCTCGACCTCTGGGCCGGCGTCCTCCCCGTCCACCAGGCGTTCGGCACTCCGCTACCCGACCCTCGGCTGCGCCCCGGCATCCCCGTCCCGCCGCACATCGCCGACCCCGCGCGGTGACCCGGACGGGTTCGGCGAAACTCGGTGGCCCGCCCGCTCTTCCATGGTCGTAGGGTGAACCCATGAACGAGCGGCTCGTATGGATCGACTGTGAAATGACCGGCCTCGACCTGCGCGAGGACGCCCTGATCGAGATCGCGGCGCTGGTCACCGACAGTGAGCTGAACACGCTGGACGCGGGCATCGACGTCGTGATCAAGCCGCCGCAGGAGTCGCTCGCCCAGATGTCCAAGGTCGTCCGGGAGATGCACACCACGTCCGGCCTCCTCGACGTGCTTCCCGGCGGCGTCACCCTCGCCGAGGCCGAGGACGCCGTCCTCCAGTACGTGCGCAAGCACATCAAGGACGCCAAGAAGGCCCCCCTGTGCGGCAACTCCATCGCCACGGACCGCTCGTTCCTGGCCCGCGACATGCCCGCCCTGGACGCCCACCTGCACTACCGCATGATCGACGTGTCCAGCATCAAGGAACTGGCCCGCCGCTGGTACCCCCGCGTCTACTTCGCCAGCCCGGAGAAGAAGGGCGGCCACCGCGCCCTGGCCGACATCACCGAGAGCATCCAGGAACTGCGCTACTACCGCGCCGCCCTGTTCGTCCCGCAACCGGGCCCCGACTCCGAGACCGCCCGCGCCCTGGCCGCCGAGATCACCGCCGGCGGCGCCTAAACCAAGTGGCCAACCACCCACCCGGAACCGCTACACTTCATGAAGCCGGGACACCGTCCCGGCCACGGTGGGTGTAGCTCAGTCGGCAGAGCACCAGGTTGTGGTCCTGGGTGTCGGGGGTTCAAGTCCCCTCACTCACCCCAAACCAGAAAAGGCCCTGGTCACCAACCCAGACCAGGGCCTTGATCGTTATGGCACCCACTCCCCGACCGAATGCCCGATTCCGGGAGCGACCGGTGGCACCGCCGTCCGGGCCGCGCGGTCCCGCATCGAGGACCTGGACAGCACGCTCACCGGAGCCGGGTTCGCCTCGGCGAGCGTCGCCGGGGTGACGGCCTCAAAAATGCAGCCCGAGGAGAACCGCGAAGGCGCCGCCGAGCCAAAGAAGGGACGTGGCGGTCAGGAGAAGCCCCCGGAATTCTCGTCTCGCCATCGGTGACCGGCTGAGAGCCAGTACGAAAACCCCCATGAGCACCATCACGAATGCCCCGGCGATCGCGAGCAGAACCTCCTCCGAGCTCGTCGCCTGAAGCCGGGTGCAGGGGTCTTGATGGTCGATGGACTCGCAGTACCTGCCTTTTTCGTTCGAGAGATCGAGGGTCGCAAAGCCGAGCAGGAGCAGGGCGAAGACACCTATGCCCCACAGCACGCCGGCGATTGTTGAGATGGCCCGCCACGACCGGTCCTGCGACATTCCGGCTCAGGTCCTCGTGTTCAGAGCTTGGCGGCGGCCATCTTCCCCAGAGGTACGATGAGGTGCTGCCGCTCGAAGGCCCAGCGCTGCTTGATGTCGTTGTTACTGGAGAAAGTGGTCACCTTGCCGCCCATCGAGTAGCGGACCCTGTTCTCATCTGCCGAGGGCTTGTTGTTCTGGTACGACAGGTGGACTTCCAGGCTGAACGCGACCTGACCTCGCTTGCACTCGATCTTGATCGTGTTGTCCGTGGTGCAGCCGCCGCCGACATCGACCTTGCCGGGATTTTCGGTCAAGCGGTTCTGCCGGGTGTCGACCAGCCTCCCGGTGGCGTCCTCGGAGATCGTGACGGACCCCGTCATTCCCGGAAGGCCGAACGTGATGGTGCAGGAGGCGCCCTTGGCGGTCACCCTACGCCCGGAGAACCTCAACCTGAACTTGCCGTCCTGCTGCTTGTGCGTGATGTTCCGCGCCTGGGGCAGGACGGACGCCAGCTCGGCCTTGGTCAGGAGGGAGCAGGCCGGCGGCCATTGGTCGAAGGCGAAATGGCCGGAGGGGTCGTAGACCGTGGGGTAGGTGATGCGCTGGCCCGACGGCCGTGCCCGCCCGATCTCGATCGGCGGTGGCGGCGGGTCCTCGGAGCAACCGGCCAGCAACGTCCCGCAGGTCGCCGCGGCCACGGCCAGCCGTGCACCGGTTCCGGGCAGCCGCCGGATCACCAGAGTGCCGACAGGATCAGCCTTACGCCCGAGGCCGAAGCGCACGCCCCGGCCACGAAGGTCTCCGGGTAGGAGCATAGGGAACTGTTCCGCCTTTCGCATTCGCAACCACTCGCCCAGCAGGGTGATCGGCGTCGAAGCGTAGGACGGCGGCGCTATCCAACCCCTGTCAGCGACCTGTCGCCGCTGGTCACGCCGCGAAGTAACGAACTACACGCGGGTAAGAGTCCATCTTGGGGACATGGGGAAATCCCCATGAACGCAGGCCCGGATGGCGGGCCCCGCCGGACCGAGTTGATCGAGACGGCTCGGACCCGATGGATCGACGCGCCGACCGATCCGGGCGGCGACCGCCGGGCGGGCACGCTCGATCTCGCCCAGGCGAACCCGGCGACGCTGGACAAGTTCCTGTGCACCGGCTCGATCGACTGACCCGCCTGTTCCAGAACGTGGACGTCCGGGCGGACGCCATTCGCGCACGGCGACATCCGCCCGCAGAATTGGATGGTCAATGGTGGCGGCTTCTACCTGATCGATTGGGGACAGGCGGTGTTACGGGACGATTCGCCCCGCGGGTTCCGCCGGGTCCGCCGCAATGACCTCCGCCAACTCGGGGAGATCATCGTCAAGGCGCGCAACAGGCACGTGCCCTACCCCGACGACTCCTCCAAGGCGATCGAGAAGTACACCGAAGGCAGCCTTGAAGGTCGCGGCGATGCTGCTCCGCCGACGCCGGGGGCGGCAGGTACCGCCGACAGCGAAACAACTCCTTGTCCACACGTCGGTGTTCAATCCCTCACTCACCCCGAACCGACAGGCCCCGGTCACCGACCGGTCCCTCCTCCATACGACCCCGGCAATCCGCCTCACTCATGGCATCGACTCATCGACTCTGGATGATCTGCCCGTTATGCTCCGAATCCATGACCGACCCACCGGAGCCGGGATGAGTGCCGACGAAACAGGCCCACTGCGCGTCCTCGTAGTAGAGGAGAACCCCCACGCCCGCGCCGACGTCATCGCACTCCTGGAGAACAGCGACGAACTCCAGGTAATCGCCGAGACCTCCGCGGGCCACGACGCCCTGCCCCTCGCACGCCGCCTCCGCCCCGACGTCATCCTCCTGAACGCCTCCGCCGCCCCCCACACCGCCCCGCTCAGCAAGAGCTCCCGCGTCCTCGTCCTCGCCGCCGACCCCGCCTCCGCCGAACCCGCCCTCCGCCAGGGCGCCTGCGGCCACCTCGTCCCCGGTGCCTTCACCGTCCCCGACCTCATCCGCGCCCTCCGCGACGCCAGCCGGGCCGACCTGGGCCTGTCCGCCCGCGAGGCCGAGGTCATGGACCTGATCGCCAGCGGCCGCTCCAACGGCGAGATCGCCCGCCAGCTCTACCTCAGCGAGAAGACCGTCAAGAACCACGTCAACCGCATCTACTCCAAGCTGGGCGTAGGCTCCCGCGCCACCGCCATCGCCCTCTGGCGCGGCATGGTCAGCGTCCTCCCCGCCAAGGATTAACCGATTCGCACTGCCCCTCAGCTCCTGCTAACCTTCAACGTGTCACCGGGGAGCCAGCCTCCCCGGCCACGACCAGCGCCGTTAGCTCAATTGGCAGAGCAGCGGACTCTTAATCCGCGGGTTCGGGGTTCAAGTCCCTGACGGCGCACCCCGCCTGACCAGCACATTCTCCCCAATTTCGAGAGTGTTTCTGGCCGTGTTGGATCGATCCAAACGCCGTGTTCGCTCGATGTTCGCTCGTCGTTCCGGACTGGGGACGATCATGGCCCCTGGAACCCCTGCCAGGGCCGATTACTGTGAGTGAAATAGGCCCTTGTGTGACGCCCGAATAATGGGTTTCGGTCGCGGTGCCGCATGTTCTGGGGCTGTTGGTACTGGTGTGGCGCGGATCTGCCGGCTTGTACCGGGGACTCGGGGGACTGGCCGCGCAGCAGTCTCATGCCAGGAACCGGCTGCAACTGGAGTCCGCTCCTTCGCCGTGCTGTGGGGTTCCCACAGGCTCCTTCGCACTTGGGCGTGATATGGGCCTGCACTGCGACCGCACCACGACACCGGCGTTCAGCGCAGCCGGCAACAACCTCGAGCTCGCCATCGCGGTCGCCATTGCCACCTTCGGCGTCACCTCTGGGCAGATACTGTCCGGGGTGGTGGGCCCTCTGATCGAGGTACCTGTCCTAGTGGCTCTGGCCTAGGCGGCGCAGTGGCTACGCCGCAGCTTCCATCCAGGGACGCCCGCTCTGGAGAGATGACCTACTTGCCGCAGGCCAGGGTGCCCGCGTTCTGGGACGGACCGTCAGGCCAAGATGGCTCTGAGAGGCTCAAGGCGAGTCGGGATGATGGTGTACCAGACCCAGCTGCCACGCTTCTCGCGGGCGAGCAGACCTGCGTCGGCGAGGATCTTCAGATGATGGCTGATCGTGGGCTGGGTCAGGCCGAGCGGGGTGGTGAGGTCGTTGACACAAGCCTCGCCGCCGGGGCTGGCATCGATCATGCTCAACAGCTGCAGCCGGGTGGGGTCGGCGATCGCCTTGAGGACACGGGCGATGCTCTCGGCCTCACTCCGGTCTAGCGGCTTGAGCGGCTCATCATCGCCGGTCGCCTCGGCCGCGGCTGCCTGCTCGGCCAAGGGGAGCGCTCTGGCTTCGGTCACTCGATAAGTGTAAGGAGCGTGACGTTCCTCCAGGCCAGGGCCTCGTCGAGATCGACGAACAGTCCAGAGCCGATTCACGACCGAGCCGTACTAAG